>CAWVWK010000043.1:0-17467 GCA_963933725.1 uncultured Colwellia sp. | reverse complement strand
ACAGCTACCCTATGCAAGTCATTGATCGCATTAAACAGTGCCAGCAAGAAAATATCCAGGTAACGGTTGAAGTCGGATTAGGTGGTGCGCAATTACGTCATAATAATGAGCGACCTTTACTACTATTAGCAGGCGGTACAGGATTTTCTTATATAAAATCAATGTTTGAGTACCTTGTCGAGACCAAGGATACTCGTGAAGTAATTGTATACTGGGGCTTAAGAGAAGAAAGTGCTTGTTATGAGCTTGAAGAAACAGCAGTGACCATTAGCAAATTAAATAATGGCCGTTTTATCCCTGTGGTAGAAAACGCTAACGACGATTGGCAAGGGAAAACGGGTTTAGTACACCAAGTTGCCATGCAAGATATTGATGACTTAAGTGCTTATGATATCTATTTAGCGGGTCGTTTTGAAATGGTTGGCGCAATCCGTGCAGATTTCACTGAAAAAGGTGCTTTAGTTGAGCATATGTTTGCAGACGCTTTTGCTTATATTTAACATGCAATATAGTGATAGTTTTAAGTTTTAAGCTGTCAGCTTGATATTAAGAACAAAGAAAGCTAGAAGGTAGAATTTTAGTAATCTGGAGCGAACTTGTTCGCGATGGTTTGAAGTTACTTACGACAGCTTTTCACTTCGAACTCAAAACTTACATCTTTGCGTATTTAAGCCACATTTCGTTCGCTAGTTGGTGCTGTGATTGAGCTGATAATGCACTAGCTAAACCTTGTATATCATCTTTGGTATAAGGCAGTGCACTTCTCGGTTGTTCTAATTTCAGCAAACTTCTGAAAGATTTCTCAGCTAATGACCATTGTTGACTGGCTAAAGCAAGGTGTCCTAAGCAACTCAACCATTGAATATTTTGGCTATCTTTGTGTAGATGTTTTTGCACAATTGAAATTAAAGTATCGCCTTGTTTAATAGGTAGCGTACGTAAAAAATCAAAGAAGGCTTTGCTCGGCTGTTTTTTTAATAAAGGTGCTATTAAATCAACAAGTGGTTTACTTATATTATGCTCTGCGAGGGTTTTACAATAAGAAAAAACTACAGATTCTTTGGCTTTAACTTTTCGCCCTAAATTATCATAATAACTGGTTAGTGCACCTTGATCATATCGTGTGATTTTGTCATTAAAAAGACCATAATATGCCTGGTGTTCCCATAAATTAACCAAGTCTTCGTGGATTTTCTTATGCTTTCTTGCCGAAGGTAAATGCTTAATGGCGGTCTCAAACCTTTTTTCAAGAATAGATAATTGTATCTCCAGAGATAACAGACGATAATCACGGTTAATATGTCTATGGTTTTCATCAATTAGAGTTCGTGCTTTTTCATTCGATTCATCAGTGTTTTGATTCATTAACAGCTTTATTTTAACAAGTAAGCCTGTAAGATCATCTTTATCAAATTTATCACTTTCAATATCAAGCAAGTCTAAGTAATGGTTAGTCTTTTCATTAAGGCTTTGCTGATCAGAAGCGCAGGCCGCTAATAAATAAGCACTTTGTGGTCGTTGTGACGCTTTAGCACTTTTAGCGAAGAGTTGTTCTGCATTTTCAAAGTCATTTAATAAATAAGAGCCAAGTGCGCTATTATAAGTTGCTATCCCTTTTCTTTTACTTGCAAAGGCGGCACTATTCCACAACTTAAAGCTAAACTTAAACCCCTTTTTAGTGACTTTGTAAATCAGCATAAATAGGATAGAAATCGTTGTAAGCCAGAATATTGCGGTGTAGATAGTTAATTCATAAATATGATCAGCAAGAGAAATAAGGATGTAGCCTTTCTCATCAATCAACAATGGACTAAACGCTAAGACCGCAAAAAATAGAACGATAATGCCAATAAATCGGATCATAAGTCACCCGTATCTTTGATTAAATTTTGTGGCTTATCATGCTCAATATCGGTTTTATCACTCTGCTTTATAGCATTAACTGGTGCCGGTTTTGTTTCAGACACTTTAAAAGGAGAAGTGATATCATCCTGTTTTTCTGTTGTTTCTATTTTGTCTTGGGTATCTAAATTATTTGAGTCAATCTGTCCTGATGGCATAATAAGCAAAGTTCTTTCTTTTAACACCTTTGTGATTGCCGTCAGTGCAGTTAGGTTAGTTGGATAGTCGTAATCGACCTTCTTTTCTTTTAATTGCAAGATATCTGTAAGGAATTTTTTGTTAACATCAGCAGACATATCAAAATAGCGATTCAACCAAAGCTCGATATTATTTAAGGACTCGATATAGACCTGTGTTTTACGTTGGCTAGCTGCCCAAATAGCGAGTTGAACTTTTAACGCTAAATTATTTTTTAAGTTAACTTGCTCTTGAGGTGACATTAAAGGTTCAACGGCACCAGTTCTATGACGCACTCGAATAAAATCGTTAAAGAATTTTTCCCAAGATTTATTGAGGTTGACTCTCCAATCACTAATGTTCTCAGATAATGCAAACTCCTGTTCAGTCTCATCGGTTAGTGTTAAATTGTCAAATGTTAGTAACAAGTTTGGTACTTCTTTATTCAATGCCATTAAGGTAAGAACAATATAGTCTGTCGCTAACTGTGGCATAGCTTCTAATGCTTTTATATCTTGGTGAATCAATTGCCTAATAGGTAACAAAGGAGGAGAGTTTAACTCGGCTAAGCGAGCATCGGCATCTTTTAAAAGGTTAATGGTACTAGCAGTATCTTTTTCCATCCATAATGAGCGACTTGCTATTCTAATTAAATATTCAGCTTCATGAACTAACCAGTCGCTGGGTTGCTTTTTAGCAACCCTATTCTGTAAGTTTTCAACACTTTCACTTAATGTGTATAGTTCTTTTTTACGAGATGCAGCGATCGATTTAGTTAATGACTTGGCAGTTTGCTCAAGTTGGCGATTGAAGTCTGTTTGTTGCACTTGAAGGCCACTTTTGAACCGGTTCTGGTAATCCTGCAGAGCGTTTTGGTTTTGTTTTTTCAATGTTGCTAGCATTGTATTTTGTTGCTTTTGCATAAATAAATAACCAGCAAAAAGGCCCGCAACGGCCAGTAGGGAAATTAATAAAGCTAAGAGTGCTGTTTTAGAAATAGCGCTCTTTGTACTTTTAACGGGGTTATTTTGCTTGCCAGGCGGGGTTATTTTTTCTGGCGCTTTTTCAGCACTGCTTTTAGTGGTGCTATTTACCTTTGCATCAGGAGCAGAAGTCATAGCTTCTTCAGTTTTGGTTGGTTTTTCTGCTTCTGTGATTTTGTTGGTCATTTTATTTTCCATCTTTGTTGCAAGGCTTTGCTAATAGCTTTATCGCTTGCACCGTCACTGACGAGTATGTTCTCTATATTTAATTTTTTTGCTAATGATGCTATACGTTCGCTGGCGACGCACCATAAACATTGATGCTGCCAGTAATGAGCATTTATTGATTTTTGATTACTCTCTAATGATAGCATTATGTTGGCAAGTCGTTGTAAAAGTTCGTTACTTGTTACTACAATACAATTAATTTGTTGTTCCTGCCAACTTTTCACGATACGGCTTTCAATTTTGCGCCACTGCCTTTGATAAACTTCTAAATATCCGACAATCGCGTTACGTTGAGTTAGTTCATTGGCTAGCAGCTCTCTGCCACTATTGCCACGAACGATGGTGATCTGTTTATTCGCAATATCTTTAGTTAATACGGGAAGAGCTAAAATACCTTCACTATTTTCAAGTTTTGGCGTAATGACATTGTTAATACCTAGATCATTTAAGGCTTTTTCTGTGGCTTTGCCTACCGCGATAACACAATCAATATCACATGTAGGAAGAGAAGCATGCAGGTTGGCAAAGTTTACAGCTGCAATACTAACAAAAATAGCGATATGGCAAACGCTCAATGCTTCTCTGGTTTGCTTTGTATTTGATAGGGGAGCGAAATCAAATAAAGGCTGACACTGGTTTTTTATGCCCAAAAATTTTAAGTGGGAGGCCAGTGTCAGGCCCTTTTTTTCGGGACGAGTAATTAATACATTAAGTGGGGTTTCTGCACTTAAATTTAGCATTAATACTCCTTAAGTTATTGTAGTGATAGAAAAGCTTATGAACTTTGTGATTGTGCGTAAACTTCTTTTAGGATTTTATCCGCACCACGACTCAGTAATTCTTCAGCTAGCTTATTTCCTAATGCCTCACCTTCTAAAACAGGTCCCTTGATTTCGCTTTCAATCATTTCGCTACCATCTATTGAGCCGACTAAGCCACGAAGATAGATGTTTTCCCCCTCATCGCATAATAAACTATAAGCAGCGATAGGCACCTGGCAACCACCTTCTAACGCTTTATTCATTGCACGCTCAGTTAGAACTCTATATCTTGTCTCACGACACTCTAAAGGGGCTAGCAAAGCTTTAATGTTTTCATCGTCCACACGACACTCTATACCTACAGCACCTTGTCCGTTAGCTGGTAACATGTCTTCAGGTGCGATGTGCTCAGCAATGCGGTCACTCATTTCTAAGCGTATCAATCCAGCAGAAGCAAGGATAATCGCATCATATTGGCCCTCATCAAGTTTTCTTAGGCGAGTATTGACGTTACCGCGTAAGTCTCTTATGTCTAGATCTGGACGTTTAGCTTTTAATTGACATTGACGACGTAAGCTCGATGTACCAACAATGGCACCTTGCGGTAATTCAGATAAACTTTTAAAGTTATTTGAAACGAAGGCATCACGAGGGTCTTCTCTTGGACAGATAACTGCTAATCCAAGACCTTCTGGGAACTCAACTGGCACATCTTTCATCGAATGCACTGCAATATCAGCACGACCTTCTAACATGGCTACTTCAAGCTCTTTTACAAATAACCCTTTGCCACCAACTTTTGCTAATGGTGTGTCAAGAATGATGTCGCCTTTTGTTGTCATCGGTAATAAAGTTACTTCGATATTAGGGTGAAAGTGCTCTAATTGTGCCTTGACGTACTCAGCTTGCCATAAAGCAAGATCACTTTGTCGAGTGGCGATGCGTACGGTGTTCTTGTTCATAGATAATTCCAAAAAATAAACGACTTTAAAAAGAGTGAATGATTACTTATCAGTTAGTGTAATATCTGCATCAGCTTGTTTACTTACAGCCATTGATAGGAAGTGCCAAAATTCATCACCGCCACGTTTGTCAGTCCAGACATTTTCGTCATAGGTAAAATGATGACCATTAAATTTCGTTGCAACCCATATTTCATGTAAAGGGGCTTGTTTATTGATGATTATTTTGGTGCTATTTTTAAAGGTTAGGGTGAGTAAACCGCCTACACCTTCGTAGTCGATGTCCACGCCACAGTCTTCAATGGACTCTTCAACACTTAATAATAATTCATCGGTGAGTAATTCATATTGGCTATCGTTCATAATCAATTTTAGTCCTAGTGAAAGTGTCGGTAAAAGATAGGTTTTATTTTTATACCCTATAGCTTAACATTGTTTGTATTATTGTGGATAAACATATGCGTATAATAGCGGATATAAATTAACTATGATGAAGTTATCTTAAAAAATTAATGTAAATCCTTTATCGTATTCAAAGAAAAGCTATTATGTCTAAATATCAACCAATATTTTTTTCGCTTAAGCTAATGTTTGCTACTTTGTTGCTCTTTGGCTGTGGCATTAGAGGTGAGTTATATCTTCCAGAAGAAGAGGCTTCTTCTAAGTCACAAGTCTTATCAAAAGAAAGTAAACCTGTACAGCAAGATAAAAAGGCAAAACCTGCACTGCAACCTATAGAACTCGACTCAACTAAAAAAATAGAACCTAAAGAACACGTTACTCCAGCAAAAAAGGAAGAAAATGTTAGTTAATTTTTCTAAAATGCATGGCCTTGGCAATGATTTTATGGTGCTGGATAATGTCAGTCAAAATTTTTATATCTCAAAAGAGCAAATTAAAAAGCTAGCGGATAGAAACTTTGGTGTAGGTTTTGATCAACTTCTTATTGTAGAACCTCCTTATGACCCGGATTTAGACTTTCATTATCGAATTTTTAATGCTGACGGCAGTGAAGTTAGTCAGTGTGGTAATGGTGCTCGCTGTTTTGCTCGTTTTGTCCGCGTTAAAGGCTTATGTAGTAAAAATAAAATTAAAGTATCTACCGCTTCAGGTAAAATGACTTTATTCATAGAGCGAGACGGGAATGTTTCAGTAACTATGCCTGTACCTCATTTAGAACCAAGTAAAATTCCTTTTACAGCTCAAAAAAAAGAAGCGAATTATATCTTAAGAAGTGAAAATGAAACTGTACTATGTGGTGCTGTGTCGCTAGGTAATCCACATTGTGTGGTTACTGTTGATAATGTCCTTGAGGCACCTGTTAATACCTTAGGCAAAGTATTGTCTATGCATGAGCGATTTCCAGAAGGTGCTAATGTTGGTTTTATGGAAATAGTGGCTAGTAATCAAATTAAATTACGAGTCTATGAGCGTGGTGCAGAAGAAACTTTAGCCTGCGGAAGTGGTGCTTGTGCAGCGGTTGTTGTTGGCCAACTGCAAAAAAAATTAGGTCGACAAGTAACCGTGGAGTTACCAGGTGGAAAGTTACGCATTTATTGGAAAGGGCCTGGCCACCCGGTTAAAATGTCTGGCCCAGCTGTACATGTTTTTGATGGCCAAATTACCATTTAGCCTTTATACCTCTAGATAAGAAATAACAACGAGTTAAAGAATAATGTCGACAAAAAAACAAACAATAAATGGTATAGATGATTTACCTTTAAGTGATGAGTTAGTGCTTGCTTACCTTCAAGATGAACCTGAATTCTTCAACAGAAATAGTCAATTAGTGACTAATTTGCGATTGGAAGATCAGCAAAGAGGCACTGTCTCCTTGGTGCAACGTCAACAACAGCAACTAAGACAAAAAGTGACCTTATTAGAAGATGAAATTACTCAGTTAATGTCTGTTGCAAACCACAATGAGCAGCTATTCACCCTCTATAGTGATTTATATCTGAAGCTTATCGATTGTGAGTCAGTTGATAGTTTATTAGATTATTTAAGTTACTCTGTCACTGAATTACTTTCATTGTCTGTTTTTAAAGTGTGGTTAGATCCCACTCTAATAAAACAAACCATTACGCATCAATGTATTAGTAAGAATGATTGTGGTGGTATCTTACAAAATAGATTAGAACATGATGATTATTATTTTGGTCGTTTACAACAAACCGAGCAGTCTCTCATTTTCACTCGTATTTGCTCTGGCTCGGTGGTCTTAGTTAAATTAGCACATGAAGATAAAACTCTCGGCTTCTTAACAATTTGCAGTGAAGATGCACAGCATTTTGATCCAAGAATGGACACTATGTTATTAAGCCAGTTTAGAAGGCTAGTTTCGAAGTTGTTGTATAAGCACCTTCAACTGTCTTAATATTTGGGTATAAGTAACACAATGAGATTTAATAAACGTTTATCACCCTTTAAAGCGATTAGTTTTGATCTTGATGATAACTTGTATAGTAATCGACCTGTAATGATGGCTATTGAGCAAAAAATGATTGCTTACTTTGCTCAGATTTTGCCTCAATACGAGATAACTTTTAATCATGCTTTTTGGTCATCTTTTCGCTGTAAAGTTTTAAAAAAACAACCTAGCCTAATGCATGATGTTGTTTTGTCACGCATGGAAACCTACCGCTTGGGTTTGCTTAAAGTGGGTTTGCAAGCGCAAGAAGCTTCGCTTTATGCGCAAAATGCCCTAGCTTATTTCATTGAATGTCGCAGCGACTTTCAAGTACCAAAGTCCAGTATCGAATTGCTTGAGAAGTTAAGTCAAAAATTCCCGTTAGTTGCTATTAGTAATGGTAATGTGGATACAAGTAAGCTAGGTATCGAGAAATATTTTTCCGCTGTTTACCATGCTGGTTTTCAGGCCGATGGAGAATTGTGGCATCAAAAACCAAAAACCACTATGTTTGATAAGGCTTGTGTACATTTAGGCATTCAACCTAATGAATTATTACATGTTGGTGACTGTGGAAAAAGCGATGTATTAGGCGCTTTTAATGCAGGTTGTCAAACGGCTTGGCTATCTTGTTATGATGTTGGACAACCTATTAAGACATTACCACATGTTGAATTAACTGATATTAATCAGCTTAACCTCCTCTAACTGATACTTAATAAATCTGACAAGTGTTGTGATTAATTCACAATGATTAAAATGTAACTATTGTATATAAATACAGTATATAAAACGCTATACTTGTTTTTTATTTTGCCCTGAAAAAAGGTTTACCTATGGACGTATCTGAACTTCTTGATTCTCTCAATGATAAACAACGTGATGTTGTTGCTGCACCACTTCAAAATATGCTGGTGCTGGCAGGAGCTGGTTCGGGGAAAACACGTGTTTTAGTGCAACGTATTGCTTGGTTGATGAAGGTTGAAAATACTGCTCCGCATTCCATTTTAGCCGTTACTTTTACTAATAAAGCCGCTGCTGAAATGCGAGCCAGGGTAGAGCAAACTGTAGGTGGTAACACCCATGGAATGTGGATTGGTACCTTCCATGGTTTAGCGCATCGACTACTGCGTATGCACTTTCAGGAAGCTAAATTACCACAAAGTTTCCAGGTTTTAGATAGCGACGACCAACAGCGGTTGGTAAAGCGTATTGTAAGAACTTTAGAGCTTGATGAAAAAAAATGGCCTCCCAAACAATTTGTTTGGTATATCAATGGCAAGAAAGACGAAGGGCTTCGCCCACAACATATTGACAGCCAGTTTGATCCCACAGAAGAGCTCTTCGTTAAAGTTTATAAAACGTATCAAGATACCTGTGATAGAGCTGGCCTTGTCGATTTTGCAGAGTTGTTATTACGAGCCCATGAGTTATGGCTTAATAACCCCGAATTATTAGCTCATTACCAGCAAAGATTTGGCCATATTCTAGTGGACGAATTTCAAGACACCAACGCCATTCAGTATGCATGGCTGACCATGTTAGGAAAAGCACAAAGCAAGGTAATGATTGTTGGTGATGATGACCAATCTATTTATGGTTGGCGTGGTGCTAGAATAGAAAATATTGAGCGATTTCTGGCTGAATTTAATGAGGCTAAAACGATCAAGCTTGAGCAAAATTACCGTTCAACGGCAAATATTCTAAATGCCGCAAACCAACTTATTGGCAATAATAATAATAGGATGGGCAAGAAATTATGGACTGACGGTGATCAAGGAGAAAAAATTGCTATTTATACCGCTTTTAATGAAATAGATGAGGCGCGTTTTATTTCTGGTCGAATTAAACAGTGGCGTGATGAAGGAGGGAAGCTCGACCAAGTCGCCATTCTTTATCGCAGTAATGCCCAGTCTCGTTTGTTAGAGGAAGCTTTACTTCAAAGCCAGTTGCCTTATCGAATATACGGTGGTCAACGCTTTTTCGAACGTCAAGAAATTAAAGACGCTCTAGCCTATTTACGTATCATTAATAATCGTGATGATGATGCTGCTTTTGAACGTATTATTAACACGCCTACTAGAGGGATTGGTAATCAGACTGTCGCTTTAATTCGCGATAGCGCAAGAGCCGCAGAAACTACATTATGGCAAGCATGTAAAAAAATGCTCAACGAAGATCAATTAAAAGGCCGCAGTGCTAAAACAATAAATACTTTTATCAATCTTATCGATCAATTAGAGGACGACTCAACTAATTTAGATTTAGACCAACAAGCCAATTTTGTTATACAACACTCGGGCCTTAAAGCTATGTATAAAGCTGAAAAAGGCGAGAAGGCAGAGCAACGTATAGAAAACTTAAATGAGTTGGTAACGGCATGTCAGACTTTTGAAAGTGTTCCAATTTCGGACCAAGATACAATTGAGGAAATTACTCAACTAACAGCATTTTTAACTCATGCAGCACTTGAAGCAGGTGAGTCACAAGCTGATGAATTTGAAAGTGCGGTTCAATTAATGACAATGCACTCTGCAAAAGGGCTAGAGTTTCCTTTAGTCTTTATTGCAGGGCTTGAAGAGGGCATGTTTCCTTCGCAGCAGTCAGTTGAAGATATTGGCCGATTAGAAGAAGAACGTCGTCTTTGCTATGTGGGTATGACACGTGCAATGCAAAAACTTTATTTATGCCATGCCGAAAGCAGACGTTTATACGGACAAGAAAAGTTTCACCGTCCAAGTCGTTTTCTCAAGGAATTACCAGAGGTGTGTATAGAGGAAATTCGGATGCAAAACCAAGTTTCGAGGCCGAAAAGTGTAGGTAAATTCTCCAATACAATTACTTTAGAAACATTTGAAAATACCGGATTTAAGTTAGGACAATCAGTAGCACATGCTAAATTTGGTGAAGGTGTTGTATTGAACTATGAAGGAAGTGGCGCACAATCTCGTATTCAAGTAAATTTTGCAGATGTCGGTACTAAATGGCTAGTTGTAGAGTATGCGAATTTAAAAGCGCTATAAGATATTCTGGAATAAAATATAAGCTATTTAAGTAAATGATAAATGACATGACTTTGTTCAAAAGAATGAACTAATGCCGTTTCTATCTATTTACTTCATTACCAGTACTTTACAACTTATACATTACTCCTTGAATTTAAGATTTAGCTTTCTCGTGTAACCATGCCGCATGCTTAGGCGCACGTTTGGTCACTGACCACTCTTCAATCATATCCTGAGCAACGTCGTGTAATTGCTTATATTGTTCGGCAGTACCTGTATCAGCAGCTAGCTCTAAACGATGGCCATTAGGATCAAAAAAGTAGATGGACTTAAAAACACCATGGTTTACAGGCCCTAATACGTCAACACCTTGAGATTGTAAACTCTCTTTAGCGTTTACAAGCGCATCAACATTAGAGACCCTTAATGCAATATGTTGCACCCATTGCGGTGTATTTTGATCTCTATCCATTTGTGGAGAGTTTGGTAGCTCAAAAAAAGCTAAGACGTTTTCATTACCTGCATCTAGGAATATATGCATATAAGGATCAGGAGCTTTTGTTGACGGGACTTCATCTTCAGCAATAGCCAAAACCAAGTCCATATTCAATTTTTCTTTATACCAGTTAGTTGTTGCTTTGGCATCGTTACAGCGGTACGCAACATGATGTATTTTTTCTATGTTTATCATTTTTTATTAACTCAGTCGTAGAAGCTTAAAACGTAATTAAATTATTATAAGCTCAATATACGCTTAAAGGGTGAAAGAAAGCGAATTTGAGACAGAAAACACAGTGACAACAGCGTCATTAAATCACTACAGCATCATGTATCATTTTATTTACATGAAAATAATTGCACAACTAATTACTTAAATAAATGTCTTATGCCTGTCAATTTTCACTTTGTATAAAGTAGATCACTTATTTAATGAAACTAATATAACTAGAGTGCAAAGGTTGCAACTACCGGTAGATGATCTGAATTTCCATTGTTGACATGGTCAATCCACAATAAGTTACCTCCCCGTAACGTGCAGATTAGACAAAGCCCCCCGATAGAACCCTAAAACTAAAATAAAATAACGGTAAGACAAAAGTAATCGCGGTTAAAGCGCGCTCCTAGACTAGACAAAATTTTACTGTCTAGCCTTCAAGCTTGTTTTCACCTTCTGGCTTCCCTCTCTAATTGGTGACGAAGCTAAGGTTTCTTTTGATCCAGAACATACTTATTTTTAATATAGAGCTGTTCAACCTTTTCACGTGCCCATGGAGTTTTACGTAAAAAAGTAAGGCTGGATTTTATACTTGGATTACTTGTAAAGCATTTTATATTGATTTCTTTACCGAGTTTCTCAAAGCCAAAGTGATCTTCTAATTCGGTTACGATAGTTTTTAGCGTTATGCCATGAAGGGGGTTATAGGGTTGGTTATCCATATGTGTTACTAATTTTGCTTACTAATAAAAGGTAATTAAGCATAATAGCATAGCTAAGGACAAAGGCTTAGCTATGCATTAATTCTATATTAATAAGTGCAGAGGTTTATTAAACGAAATACTTTCCTAAGTCGTCATTTCCACCGACCAAAACACCATCAATAAAAATTTGAGGTACTGTATCTGCATTGGTTATAGCATTTAAAGCCGTAATGGTTAAATCAGTGCCCAATGACAGCTCTTCAAATGCAAGTCCTTTTTCTGTTAGTAGAGCTTTTGCATTAGCACAATGAGGACAGTTTGGTTTACTTATAACAGCGATTTTACTTTTTTGAATAGCGTCAGGGTTAATAAAACCTAACATGGTATCAGCATCAGACACTTCAAAAGGGTCGCCTGGTAAGTCAGGTTCAATAAACATTTTTGCAATAACACCATCTTTAACGAGCATAGCATATCGCCAACTTCTTTTACCAAAACCTATATCACTTTTATCCACTAAAAGCCCCATTTTATCGGTGAATTCACCAGTACCATCTGGGATAAAGCTTATGTTTTTAGTGCTTTGGGCGTCTGACCATGCATTCATTACAAAGGTATCGTTAACTGAAATACATACAATTTCGTCAACGCCATTAGCAAATAAAGTTGGCGCTAATTCATCATAACGCGGTAAATGCGATGAAGAACAGGTTGGGGTAAAAGCGCCAGGTAATGAAAAAACAACAACAGTTTTTCCAGCAAAAATATCTTCGCTACTTCTTGAAGTCCATGCATCATTTGCTCTGATAGGGAATGTTACGTTTGGTATTTTTTGACCTTCTTTATTCTCGAACATGATATTTCCTTTATAAGTAAGTTGTTAGTTGGTTTACTTGATATATATGACGCTTTAATTTAATGAAGCTATTATGAACGCTATAACTTAATCAGTAAAATTAATAAAATAGAAGTTATTAATCTATTTTATAGAACTAACGGTGTTTTAAGTAAGTTTGCATTATTTAGTTTTTAACTTTATTTGCGCTTTATTTAAAGCATTGCTAATTTAAAAAGTTATTTTCAGTGTAGTAGACTCTATTCATATTGCTACTCATTGCCCCATAGTAAATATAACCTTTAAATTTTGACGAGATTGTATATTCCAAAGAGTAAGATATTTGAGTCTATTAACGTATCATGATAAATTACCCTCTTGTATATACAAGTCATCGTAGTTTAAATTTCTACACTTAAAAGGCCTCTTTATGAATTCAACATTTACCCTTAAAAAAGGCCGTATTGGCATGTTAATTAGTATGCCTCATAACGGTGAGGCAATTCCTGATATTATCGCCCAAAAAATGACCCCAGTAGGTAAAGCTGTTGCTGACACAGATTGGTATATGGATAAGCTCTATGACTTTGCTAACGCGATGGGGATATATATTATCCAGCCTAAATATAGTCGTTATGTTATTGACTTAAATAGAGATGTCTCAGGGATTAATTTATATCCTGGTGCAAACAGCACAGAGTTATGCCCTACAACAGCTTTTGATTTATCGCCATTATATTTAGAAGGGCATAACCCGAGTGAGGAAGAAGTAGAGCGCAGAATTGAAACGTATTGGAAGCCTTATCACCAAGCCGTTGAAAGCACTATTGCACAGCTAAAAGAACAATATGGTAAAGTTGTTTTACTCGATGCTCATTCTATTTTATCTGAAGTACCACGCTTCTTTGAAGGCAGTTTACCTGATTTCAACTTTGGCTCTGTTTGCGAGGGAGAAGGCACAAGTTGCTCACCTGAGATGGTTAACGAAGTGATGAATTTAGATTTTTCACCCTATAGCAAAATACGTAATGGCCGTTTTAAAGGAGGCTTTATAACACGTGCCTACGGCAACCCAAAAAATAATGTTCATGCATTGCAATTAGAATTATCGCAAGCAACATATATGGACGAGTCAAGTAACGACTATAATTTAGAGAAAGCTGAACAAGTAAAAAAGAAAATTTTAATGCTCGTAGAATGTTTAGCAACCTTTGCTCAACGATAATTAATTCTCATCAGTAGACAAAAAAGTAATCACCATGAAATTATTTGCAGAAAATATATTACTCAGCGATGGCTGGGCCAAAGACGTAACGCTTACAATTCAAAAAGGTATTATCAGTAATATAGAAAGGAATTCTGTATTACAGAGCAATACTGCTAGCATGGCTGCAGAAAATATTCATGTACTAGAAAACGATACAGTGCATACAACTATGATCGCCGCTGGGCCTGTCATACCAGGCATGGTTAATTGTCATTCGCATGCTTTTCAACGGGCTTTTGCGGGCTTTAGCGAACAAGGAAGCGAAGGTAAAAGCAGTTTTTGGACTTGGCGCAGTATCATGTACAAATTTTTAACGCAATTAACCAATGAAGATGCAAAGGTCATCGCTAAACAGCTTTATATTGAGATGCTAAAGTCTGGGTATACGCGTGTGGCAGAATTTCATTATCTTCATCATGATATTGATGGTGAAACTTACGAGGCATCGGATAAAGGTTTAGCGGCTATGGCCAAAGCGATTTTCGATGCAGCCAAAGAATCGGGAATTGGTTTAACCTTATTACCTGTTTTGTATCAACACGCAGGATTTGGTGAGCAAAAACCAACAGAAGGACAAAAGCGTTTTATCAACTCCACACAGCAATTTAACGAACTGGTATCTAATTGCTTTGAGATGAGTGAAGGCTATAGCAATACTAACGTAGGTATCGCCCCGCATTCATTGCGTGCAGTTGATAAAGCCTCTTTAAAGTCTGCTGTTGAACATATACGTAGTTTAGATAATAAAGCACCCATTCATATTCATATTGCAGAGCAAAACCAGGAAGTGCATGACTGCATTGAACACTATGGCCAGCGTCCTGTTGAATGGTTGTTAAACAATATGGAGCTTGATGCTCAATGGTGTTTAATTCATGCAACTCATATCAATGAAGAAGAGCGACAAGGCATTATTAAAACAGCAGCCATTGCGGGTATTTGCCCTACGACTGAGGCAAACCTTGGTGATGGAATTTTTCCAACTACAGATTTTCTTGTAGAGAATGGCACTTTTGCAATTGGCTCAGACAGCCACATTTCGGTCAACCCGGTTGAAGAGTTACGTTGGTTGGAATACGCGCAGCGTTTAATTACACAACAAAGAGCGATTTTAGCGACTAAAGAAACCCCCTCTGTTGGTGAAAACCTCTGGTGTAAGGCCGCTTTGGGTGGCGCGCAAAGTACGCATTCAAATACGGGAGAAATTGCTATTGGCAAACAAGCCGATTTACTTGTACTCGATGGTAATAAAACCAGGCTATTTGCAAAGAGCAATCAACACTTACTGGATAGTTTGATTTTTGCAAGTCAAACCAATATGGTGAGCGATGTGATGGTCAATGGCGATTGGGTGGTTTGCAATAAACAACACCTTGATGAAGATGAAAGCGAAACAAATTTTGCTGAGCTACTTGCTAAGTTATCTTGAGATGAGTTGCTGAAAAACCGTTAATGCAGTAATGCATTAACGGTTTTTCATTCTTTTTTAGGATTGTTGTTTTCGAAGGTATTTCGAATACTTACTTATAGTGCGACATAAGTCTTTTTGGTTCTGAGCTTGAAAACGATGAGAACGTTTATTCTCTTTACAAAAATCGTAATAAAAAGTTCTTAACTTTTTTCTGTCGTCAATTAAAATATCTAATTGCTTAACTTCTTTTTTAGAGAATGATTTTAGTTTAGGCTCAAGATCAGCTCGAACTTTCGCAGTGTCTAAACGCACACTTGTATCACTGAAGTCAGAAAACCCTTCTTGTAAATCAGCAATGGTAGTTTCATAAAACTTAGTGACTTCCGGTTGAGGATAAAAATGTAAAAAAACAGCTGCTGCCACGATTAAAATCAATAAATTTTTCATAATCTGTCGTATAATAGTTAAAAACAGTGATCATGCTATCCCATTTAATTGTTTTAGGGTAATACTATTTTAGTTAACCTGAATTCGTTTTAAGAGATAATTTAATTTATTGAAGTTTATTTTTTAGACAAATAAGCTGATCTCAGGTTAATTACCTATAAAATATTAGCCTTCATAAATCAAAAGAAAACCTGTCTCATAGGAGCTATTTTGAATAATACAGAGAAACCAGCCTTAAAAGGTAAAAAAATTCCTATCAAAGATATTACCATTCATCCAGCAAAAGATGGTGGAGTCGGAACATATAAACCTAATGATCAAATATATGTACGGAAAGTATCCGGCTTTTTCCAAAAGCTAAGACAGCGTATGAATCTAGTTTATTTTGCCTTTTTCGCTGCACTTCCTTGGTTACAATATAATGGGCAGCAAGCTGTATTATTCGATATTAGCGAACAGCGCTTTACATTGTGGGGACTTACATTGTGGCCGCAAGATCTTACATTACTGGCGTGGATATTTATTTTTGGCGCTTTTCTCCTCTTCTTTGTCACTACTTTTTTAGGGCGCGTGTGGTGCGGTTATATGTGTCCACAAACTGTCTGGACCTTTATTTTTATTTGGTTTGAAGAACGCATCGAAGGAACGGCAAACCAGCGTAAAAAACTTGATTCACAAAAAATGAATTTTAATAAGTTTTGGAAAAAAAGCTTAAAGCATAGTGCCTGGCTTGGCTTTTCGTTGTTTACAGCCATGACGTTTGCTGGCTACTTTTCACCTATGAACGAGCTATTTGTAAATGTATTTACATTTAATACCTCTGCAACCATGGCGGCAGTGTTAATATTTTTCATGTTTGCTACCTACGGCAACGCCGGTTGGATGCGTGAAGTAGTGTGTTTGCATATGTGTCCTTATGCACGTTTTCAATCCGCGATGTTTGATAAGGATACGTTAACTGTTTCTTATGATGCAAATCGAGGTGAAAGCAGAGGTGCAAGAGGCCGTAAGCAGGATCATAAGGCACTGGGCCTAGGGGATTGTATTGACTGTGAATTATGTGTGCAAGTGTGTCCGACGGGTATTGATATCCGAAATGGCTTACAGTACGAGTGCATAAACTGTGGCGCGTGTGTCGATGCGTGTGACGGGGTGATGGAAAAAATGAGATACGATAAAGGCCTGATTCGTTATACGACAGAGCATGCACTTTCAGGTAAAAAAGTTAACATCGTGCGAGGAAAACTCATCGGCTATGCTGTCGTGCTATTTGTGATGAGCGCCATGATTATTACCAACATCGTTAATCGCGTTCCTTTATCTTTGGAGATTACCCGTGATAGAACGGAACTTGCCAAAGAGAACTTCAATGGAGATATTGAAAACGTCTTCACTCTTAAAGTATTAAATATGTCTCAAACTGATAATACTTATCGATTGTCGGTAACGGGTATCGATGGAATTACCTGGCATGGCAAACAAGAAGTCGTTGTAGAGGCAGCAACTGTAGCGACTATACCTATTAGTATCTCTGTTGACCCTTACGAATTAGCAGCTTACATGACAACGGTGACGTTTAGTGTAAAACAAATCTCTCCAGAGGCAGAAGTAAGCATTGAAAAAGAAAGTCATTTCTTTAATAAAAGGTAGTCTCGAGTGA
>CAWVWK010000042.1:0-17616 GCA_963933725.1 uncultured Colwellia sp. | reverse complement strand
ATCCATACTGCCATTAAAGTCTAATACAAAAGCTCTTGGTTTATCTGCTTCTAAAGGGGTGGTATTTTCATTATCTGACGTATCAGTGTTAACAGAATCACCCTGTTTCTTGGCAAGTTTACGTTGAGATTTTTCTTTTTTAGCTTGCGCTTTGTTAATTTTTTTCTGTGCTTTTTCTTTTTCTTTTAACGCTTCTTTTGATAATAAAGCATGTAAAATATCTTCTTCTACTTCTTCAAATTGCTCTGACAAGTCAGTAATTTCTAACTCACCTTTTTTCTGTTTTTGTTTCATTGCAGAGCCTGCAATGGCAACCAGTATGGCAATAACAGCTAATACAAAGGTAACTGTTTTAGCTAAAAACATACCGTAGTCATATAAAAATTCCAATATTATCTCCTTGGCGGATTAAACCATTAACTTATATCCATCTTAAAAATTAAGTGTTTTATTATTTCTAGATAACATGAACACTTAATTACTTAAGTACTACTAATATTTATTTAATGGGGGTGAATTTAGAAAAAAAAACCCTTAGTTTAAACTAAGGGTTTTTAGGTTTACATTGCTAAGAGGTTTTAACTTTTAAAACTCCCTCATTCAATCTTTATTACTGTACTAAATTTTCGTCTGATACAGAAATCATTTGACCATTTGACATAAAGAATGAAATAACTTGGCTTTGCATTTCTGCAGTTACCTCAGCTGCATTATCAGCTGCATAAGGCTTCGCAGATGGATCAAGGATTGAACCATGATGACCATAAATAAATCGAACAGCACCAGAGCCCATTGTATCACTTGAAACACTCGGTAATCCTAATAAAGCGATTGAGCCTTCAGTACCACCAAATGGCGCACTAGATACTGTATTAGGAATAACTTGGTCTGGTAAGTTAGCACCACCATCACCAATGACTTCAATTAAATGCGTTGGAGTTTGTGTTGCTGCCATCATTGCCGCATAGTTTGCAGGGTCACCCGAGTCTGTCACTGTTTGCGCTGCAAATGCAAACTGAGAGAAGGTAGCATTTAATGCAGCTTGTTGCTCTGGGCTTAATGAACCATAGAACTCGTTATAAGCGACAACAAGTTCAGATTCAGAGGCACCGTCAGGATGCTTTTGATCTGCATAAGCTTTGAAATCAGGAGATTGAGCATAGGTTAAGCTAGACTTGATAGTATCACCAAATGCAACTGATTCTAACAAGAAGTTTGCTAACATAACACCCGGAGTAGACAAAGAGTTGGTGTTAACTTTGAACATACCATCTAAAGTATCATTACCTAAACTTGTGTTAGTTAAGGCAATAAAGTTCATACCAACAATAGCACCAAGTGACGTACCTAAAAAGTGAACATTAGTGTTATCAACATTTGGCAGGGTATTTAATGCTAAACGAAGACCTACTAAATCAGCAGTACTTTGACGTAAATTATCACGCGTAGCAAGTAAATCAGCCAAGTTCATATAATGTGTGGCAGAAACCGTAGATGCGTTTATGTCATCAGTACCATCCATATTTAAATCAAAGCCGCGGCTACCATGTAAAGGTTGGTCAATAGCTACCGTTGCATAACCAAAAGCAGATAAAATACCTGTTATGCCTAACATATCTTCTTTTTTAGAGGTAATACCGTGCTCTAAAATAACAACAGGCCACTTGGCTTGGTCAACTAACGGTGGCAAACCAAAACCAGCTCTTACGGCATCAGTAACAGGAGAAATATTTGGTGTGGTCATCTGAACATCGATAGTGCCAGGATGAGTGATCCAAGGCATATCTGTAGTGCCCATATATGCAGCTGGTACAGGACTATATTTCGTTAAATGACGTTCAACATCTAATGACATATATGAGCTTAAATCACGTAAGCCTACAGCCATACATAAACCATCATTAGCACTTAAAGGACCTGGTTGAATAGTTTCAGGAGGAAGTTCACCGGCTTCAATTTGAGCAGCTAAACCAGCTAACATAGCACCTGAATCACAAGCACTTTTCCATGAGGAATTGACAGGGGCCATCGGATTCGCTTGTGTTGGAACACCCAAGTAATATGGCAGTGTTACAGAGCCACTATGGTAATTAGCACTTTGAAATAAAGCGTCTGCTTCTGGGCTAGGCGCTCCATCAGCAAATATAACATTATTAACTGTGGTTATTGCATCTGACATTGTAATAACTGGTGGCATACCACCTTGAGCTAATGGTGCAGCCATTAATTGCTTAACAGTACTTAGCACATCAACCGTTGACTGTGTTGTAAAAGCCGCACTAAAAATAATATTTTCTAAAGCAACGCCGTGGGCAGCAAGAGCGCCTTCGTAACTATTAATAACCGCTTGTAAGCCTCTTTCAGCACTTCCTTCAGCGCCTAGTGGATATTTAGCCATATCTGCGCTAGCAAAGTCATAGCTTACTGATGGTGCAATAGATTCGCTATTAGTGTCTGATAAGGTGTCATTTAAAACCAGTAAGTAACCAGTTTTAGCTTTTAAAGGTTTCAGTGGAATAATAGCAAGACTGTCACCCGATTTTTGAGGAACGAAGTCGACACCAAAAGTAAGTTCACCAACAACTTGACAAGCCGCGCCACGAGGTACAGCCTCACACCCTGCATCACCACCCATCAGTGTTTCAAAAATTCTTACTGATGAAGCGTTTAATACAGAATTACCGTCAAGGGTTACACCTTCTTGAAACTCAAAATCAACAACAAATGGGTTTGTAGTTGACCAGCCATCTAGTGCATTAAGTGCTACATATGGATTTGCTGTGCTGGTATCTTCACCTTCACCAATAGGGATATTTAAAGTACCATCGACTGAACCGGAGTAAAGTAAATCGTTTGGAACAGCAAGTATCCCTGCTCCTGGGTCAAAAATAACCTTTGACGTAACTTTTACTTCTGCTGGGTTCTCGTTATTATCGTTGTCATTACAACCTGTTAAACCAAGTGCACTAACAATAGCTAGACCAAGTACTAACTTCTTCATTTCTTTCCCCTGTGTTTTTATAATATTCTTATAACTATTTTTTTTACTTATTAGACCAGTAAATCTACCGTAAGATTCAACATTGTGCTAGCAGTTTTTTGCAATTTAGCATCTTTTATCAGATTTCATTGCAAAAAAAGTTACTTTTTTATATATAATCCTTTTATTTTCAATTTTATCTCGTCATTAAAAAAACTTATGGTTAAAATAAGCTAATACTAACTTCAAAGTGACAAGATATGTTTGAATATGCAATAGAAAAAGAGTGCTTACAAAATAAAACGATTCTAGTAACAGGTGCTGGAGACGGTATTGGTAGGCAAGCAGCATTAACTTATGCAAAATGTGGAGCCACAGTTATTTTATTAGGTAAAACGGTAAAAAAACTTGAGCGTACTTACGACGAAATCCTTGCTTTGGGTGGTAAAGAGCCAGCCATCATTCCATTAGATTTAAAGGGCGCTACTAAGCAAAACTATATCGATATGACTAGCACTATTGTCGGTCAATTTGGCAAGCTTGACGGCGCACTCCTTAACGCAAGTGTTTTAGGCGAGCTATCTCCGTTTTCACAGCTTCATGAACAAACGTTTGATGATGTGATGCAAATTAACGTAAAAGCCCAATACCTAATTAGCCAAACATTAATATCCGCTTTAACCCTCGCTGACAATGCTTCTTTAGTATTTACATCATCAAGCGTAGGTCAACAAGGCAGGGCCTACTGGGGTGCTTATGCTATGTCAAAGTTTGCTACAGAAGGTATGATGCAAGTTATAGCTGATGAATACGAAGACTCAGGCCTACGATGTAATGCCATAAACCCTGGCGCTACAAGAACCAACATGCGTTCAAGTGCATTCCCTGCTGAAAACAAAGAAGCACTTTCAACACCTGAAGACATTATGCCATTGTATGTGTATTTAATGAGTGATGACAGTATTACTATAAATGGAAAAACAATAAACGCGCAGTAGAGAATTTCTAGTTTCTAAGGATTTAAAACAATAAAAGAGCAATAAATAACAAGAGATCTCTTGTCGTTTATTGCTCTTTTTATTTATCTGCTAGAAAGTTATTTTTCAAGCAGCTTTCGTAACTCAAAGCTAGCTTTTTTGTCCTAACCCCCTAACTCGACACTTTATTTGCCCGAAAATCGTCACTTCACTTATTTGCTACCTTAACTCTCTTCTTAAGATTTTACCTACGTTCGTTTTAGGTAGTTCTTTTCTAAACTCTACCAATTTAGGCACTTTGTAGTTTGTTAAATGTTCACGACAATGCTTAATTATCGCTTTTTCATCAAGGCCTTCTTGTTTTAAAACAACGAATATTTTTACTTCTTCGCCACTTATAGCGTGAGGGATACCTATTGCAGCAGCCTCTAGGACCCCTTCATGCATCATCACAACTTCTTCGATTTCATTCGGGAAAACATTAAAACCTGATACGATAATCATGTCTTTTTTACGATCTACAATTTTAAAGAACCCATCGTCACTCATTACGGCGATATCACCCGTTGCTAACCAACCATCGTTTAAAACTTTATCGGTAGCTTCAGGACAATTGTAATAGCCCTTCATTACTTGTGGACCTTTAACAAGCATTTCACCAGACTCACCTACAGGTGCTTCTGAACCATCATCTAGTATAATGCGGATATCTGTAGATGGTGCCGGCAAACCAATCGTGCCATTATAAGATTCTTGGTTGTATGGACTTAAAGAAACCATTGGAGCACATTCGGTTAAGCCATAGCCTTCAAGTAACCTTGTTCCGGTTACTTTCTCCCATTGTTCTGCAACTGGACGCTGAACGGCCATACCCCCCCCCATTGCCATTTTCAACGTTGAGAAATCAAGCGCATCAAAACCAGGCGTATTCAACAGACCGTTAAATAAAGTATTCACTCCCGTAATGGCAGTAAAAGGGTACTTACCAAGCTCTTTAATAAAGCCTGGCATATCGCGTGGATTGGTAATTAGCAGGTTTGTTCCACCTAATGTCATAAAGGTTAGGCAATTAGCTGTAAGCGCAAAGATATGATAAAGCGGTAAAGCGGTTACAATAATTTCACTACCCTCTTTTAATAAAGGCCTTATAGATGCTTTAGCTTGCTCTAAGTTACTTACCATATTTCTATGAGTTAGCATAGCTCCCTTAGAAACACCTGTTGTACCACCTGTATATTGTAAAAAGGCTAAATCTTCTCCACAAAGTTCTACCGGCGTAAAAGGAAGTTTAGCGCCTTTTGAAAGGACTTTATTAAACTTAATAGTATTATTTAAATGATACGCTGGTACCATTTTCTTAACGTACTTAACAACACCACTGACAACAGCGCCTTTAATCAGACCAAGCTGATCACCAAGAGAGGTTAAAATAACATGCTCTACCGGTGTTTTATCAATTACTTTTTCTAATGTACTCGCGAAATTTTCAATGATGAGAATAGCTTTGGTGCCTGAATCTTTTAGCTGATGCTCTAATTCTCTTGCTGTGTATAATGGATTTACATTTACTACTGTTAACCCAGCTAATAATGCACCGAATAACGCAATAGGATACTGCAATGCATTTGGGGTCATAATGGCAAATTTATCGCCTTTTTTTAACCCGAGTTCATTTTGACAATAGGCCGCAAAATAAGTCGCTTTTACGGCCAATTCTTTATAGGTAATTTCAGCGCCCATATTTATAAAAGCGGTTCTGTTACTATATTGTTCAGTATATTTGTTAAACATAGACACTAACGACGGGTATTTATCGGCATCTATTTCAAATGGAACACCAGGTGGATAGCTTTTTTCCAACCAAATTTTTGTCACAACACTTTCCTCATGATTTAATACTTAAACAATGCAATTTTATTATTGATTTTATGCACTATTTTTTAAATTTTTGCTTTTACATTATTTACCTAGCTCGAGAAATCTTTAAACGCGCCTAGGTGGAACTATTTTTAAACCAACTGATACTACCAGTTAATCTTTAAGATGTTTACTTAATTTAAAAAAAAACGATCTTTAAGGGTGATATTGGTTATAAATTAAGTAAATTATAGCGCTATACCAACTTTTAACAGAAGATATTTTTACTCGGGGTGCTGACCTTTTAGTTTATAGCTTTGTTGCTTTTGAAAAGGACGTTAATTGAGGCGCTTAATATAATGTTTGGTTATTCCAAATGCACTTTTAAGCAACAAAGAGTAACGCTTTTTTAATGCAACTCGAAGGGCTATGGCTAGTTTTTAGCCTAGCATCGTAAAAAACAGTTAAAGTAGAATAACTGCATAGCACTATTTACACCTTGTTAACTTAAAAGCTGGCCTATAGCAGAGACTAAAATTAAAGATCAACAGCCCCTAATAACTCAGTTTCATTTACATTTGTATTTGTTCAAAATAGGTTACATTACTAAGTATAGTCACATTATTTTCTATTGATAAAGTAGCGCAAAAAACATCAAAAAAAATTTTAACACTTAACTTGTTTGGCAATAATCTTCGCTAATTCTGAGGGTTGCTCCATATGAACATGGTGTCCTCCTTTTAACTCAGTGGCGTTAAAACGGCTAAACATTGGCCCAAAATGTTTTAAACCTTTTGTGACCATGTCCATGCCATCACTTCCATAAACTAATTGTACAGAGCAATTGATATCTTGAACGAACTGCTCTGCTTGAGATAGAGTTAAACGATAAGGTGAGGTTTTCCTTAATCGAGGATCGGAGCGCCAAGAGAAACCATTTTCATTAAATTGTAACCCTCTTTGTACAATAAGCTTTGCATGCTCAAAGCTTAAATCAGACACATTAACTCTAGCTTGTATAGCTGAGTCTTCACTTTGATGGGATTGTTTTTTAGAACCATTATTATTCGCTCCAATGGTTGGGTTTTTTAAACGACTTAGCATGCCTTTTCTTAATTGACTGGTCGACTCTTCAGCTTTAGCGCTTAATAAACCAATCGAGTCGATTAAAGTAAGTGACCTTACTTTCTCAGGAAAAGCAGCAGCGAAAGCACTGGCAATCATTCCTCCCATAGAATGAGCAACAACATCCACCTTATCCCATTCATTAACTTCAAAAAGCTGAAGTAAATCATATACCCAATCAATAAAGTGATAGTGAGCATCTGCACTTCTATGACTTGATAAACCATGGCCGAACCAGTCAATCGCAATAATATTTTTTTGTGGAAGTTCTTTTGCTAAATGTGGAAGCAATGGCAGAAAACTGGCTGCATTATCTAACCAACCATGTAAGCACAACAAAATATCATTTTTAACAGGATCTAACTGGGTTTCATCACAACTTTGTTTCGCTTTAACAAATAAGCCTTTAATGGTTAAATCACCTATAACATAACTAACCTCTTCGGCTAAACTTTTTATCTTATCTTGGCAAGGTTCTTTTTCTTCTATACTCATGGGATCTCTTATCTTATAAACTGTTGACAACGTCAATAATGTAAAGCTTAATAGCTATATATTTTAAAGCTTAGTCTTTAATTGCGGCATAACCTTCAAAAAGGCGCAAAGGCTAAACGTGGGTAATTTTTACTGCCCTTTTAACCTTGATAAAGAATAAGTAACATACAACGCAAAAATAAACCATATAGCTACCCACACAATTTCAGGTAAAAAGGTAAGTGAAGCCAGTGTGGCGCCATCGCCTAAGCTTCTTCCATCAAGGAGGTAAAATGGACTGATTAAGCTGCCAAGTAGCACCACTAAACCAAAGAACTGAATAAGCGTTTGCAAAAACTTCATTTGCCCTTGCTTTTTAAAAAACAAATAACTAATAAAAATGAAGATGGCGGCTAAAACACCTAAGATAAAAATGGTGAGTAATGTTTTTGCCCAAAAGATAATTGAACAAAAAATTAAAACAGCAATGCACAGAGAGAAAGCCTGTGCGACTCTTTGATGCGCTCCTGCAAGCTTATAAATAGCCCACCCCCACATTGTCGCGCCAGCATAACCAAAGAATACAATAAAAAATCGAATTCCCCCCTCTGTCGTACAAAGCCCTGCACCATTCAAAAAAAGCTCTATACTGATGATATTCCCCCCGGTTAGCAGGGCTGCAATACCGTGCCCTATTTCATGAAAATAGGTTTCTAACCAATTAAAAGGGATGGAAATGAGAGGTATTTGTCGAAAAATAATGGCAAGAACTAATAAAATATAAAACTGATATTTTTGCCAGAAGCTATGTTTGTCAGAATCATTATCGTTGATGCTGTTTGTATTGTTGCTCATCTAGTGTCTCTTAAATTTGGTGATACTAAGCTTATTAACCAAGAGGCCCTTATAAGGATTAAAGTTTTGACTTAAAAATAACGGATGTATAAAACCGATAAAGAGAATACCTAGTAAGTGAAGCTTTAAAAGTCATGCAAACAAATCAATACCCAACATTTTCTGAACTGACTCTCTTTTGGCTATATTACCAATGAGCTGATAATTCGCAACAGCTGTTTGATTTTTAATAAGTTGTGGTTCTTTTAGCAGGGTTGTATTGGGGCTAATATTTTGTTCTATTTGAGAGATAGACGCCAACGACTGATTAAAAGGTTTGGTAGAACTTGTATCTGTGTTTGATAATTTTTCATTATCAGCGATGCCGTGCTGTGTTTTTTTCGCAATTAAAGCATCGAGCACACTTTTACTTGACGTGCTCTTTATGTCGTCTCTACAAAGTTTACTTGTTTGATTTACCGGAGCCGATCTATAACCCAGAGGCTGAATGCCCGCACCGGTGCGAAAATTAATTGTATTCATGCCTATAACTTAGCAAACAATCGTGAATTTTCCCAATTTAACGATTAAGACTTACCTGGTAGCTTCTTCCAAGATACAGTATCACGAACATAAACAGGTTGTGCATTTTCAGCTGAAACACCCTCCCCTTGTTCAAATAAGGCATGACCGATAGTTAACATTGCAACAGCATTTGGAAAAAGAACTTGTGGACTTCCTTGGTTAACTTTTAAAGCACTTAACGTATCTTCATAAGCATCCCATCCTGTTCCTACACCATAAACAGCTGCTAAGCTTTGTGCTTCAAATTGAGATTTTACTTGGCCAGGTGGTGTTACAAATTCATAAAGTAATGTTGAGCTATCTGCTTCCTTAGTTTCAGGATCAGCTTTAAATAAAGTTTTGGGTTGCATAATGCCACGAGCATCAAGTTTGAAATAACCGTTGTAGACTTCATTCATTCGAGCATCAATTAGCGCTAAAACCTCAGTTTGATTATGCTCAAGATAAGCTGATTGCGCCATTGCTTGCAAACTTGAAACGCCCACAACAGGTAGATTTGCTGAAAACGCTAACCCTTGCGCTACGCCAACGCCGATTCTGACCCCTGTAAAACTTCCCGGACCTCGACCAAAGATCAATCCGTCCAAGTATTTCAACGTAATGCCCGCTTCTTTTAAAACCGCATCAACCATAGGAAGAAGTTGTAAACTATGTGACTGCGGGCATAAATCGTAACGACTGTATGTTTTGCCATTAAGATTTAAAGCAACGGAGCAAGCTTCTGTTGAAGCATCTAGAGCTAAGTAATTCAATGTAGATAACCTTTAAAAAGAGTAAATGCGCAAGAGAAGTATTCAATGGAAATTAAAACCTTTAAAGTACCTTGCTTTTCGTCTATTTTAATCAAATAGTATGGATAAGTCGAAAAAGTTTTGCATGACACTATAAAAATAAGTGATTAAATCAGACTTTGTAAAAAAGCCTCTACTTTGTGTATATCCCTAGTTCGTTTCATATCAGGTAAGCTTTTTAAAAAAACTTGGCCGTATGGTCTATTAACAAGCCTATCGTCACAAATGACCATAACTCCTGTATCGTTCACATCTCGAATTAACCTTCCAACACCTTGTTTTAAAGCAATAACTGCTTGTGGAAGTTGAATACGAGCGAAGGGATCTCCACCTTGTCTCTTTACGTCATCACACCTAGCTTGAAGTAAAGGATCATCAGGTGAGGCAAAAGGTAATTTATCAATAATAACGCAAGTAAGCTTATCGCCCCTTATGTCAATACCTTCCCAGAAGCTGGACGTAGCAAGTAAGACAACGTGTTCATTTTCAACAAATTGCTCTAATAATTTTCGTTTGCCCATTTGCCCTTGAACAAGAACTTCTAGCGGCATTTCGGTATCGCTTTCATCATCGATTATCCGTACTAGGTGTTCACTTACTTGATTCATAACCCGATAACTTGTGAACAGTATCAAACATGCTCCGTTACTCGCTTTAATCAATGGATATGCAAGTTTAGCTAAACTTAACGCCCTGTTTCTGTCATTCGCTTGAGGTAAATACCTTGGTACTATTAACTGCGATTGTTTTTGATAATCAAAAGGGCTTTCTAATAACAACGAGGCTGCCTTTTCTAAACCTAAATGGTTCGAGAAATGCTCAAAAGCATTATCAACAGCTAACGTGGCAGAAGTAAAGATCCACCCTGCTCCTGATTTTTCCATATAATCACGAAATTTTTCTGCTACGGTTAAAGGCGTTTGATGTAAAACAACATGTTTAGGTGTTGTCTCATACCAAAAACTAACACCTAGGCTATCCACTTCAGACATGAGATCAAATTGTGCGATTAAACCAACCACCCTTTCGAAGCAATTATCTATTGCTTCATTTCTAGAGATGCAGAGTTTGATCACTTGATAAAGAAAATCGAGTTCGGTTCTCAGCGCAATAAATTTCTTCTCAACTTGTGCTTGTTTTATTTTCTCTCGCCAATTTCCTCTCTCAGGGTCGTAGTTGAATAATAAGCGAAACTCTTGGCTGCTTTTTTGTAACTTTTCAGCCGCTTTTGCTAGTTGTTTTACATCCGTTAAGCTACTTTTATAAATTTGTAATACGTCGGTACATAAATCAACAAGCTTTCGGGTTGAAAAAGTTTGTCCAAAATACTCACTGGCAATATCACTTATTTGATGGGCTTCATCAAAAATAATGACCTGCCCTTTGGGAATTAACTCCCCAAACCCTGTGTCTTTTAGTGCCATGTCAGCAAAAAACAAATGATGATTAACCACCACAAGATCAGCGCCAATTGCTTTCTCTCGAGCCTTAACAAGATAGCATTGTTCGTAATCGGGACAATCCCTTGCCAAGCAGTTATCCAAAGTACTCGTTACAAAGGGAAAAATAGCGGAGTCTTCTTGTACATTTACCAGTTCTCCAATATCGCCAGCTTGTGTGCTGTTGGCCCATGCCTGAACTTTTACGAGATCTGCTAAGGTACTGGCATCAAGTTGTCCTCGAGTTTGTTGGTACTGGGCTAATCGATAACGACATAAATAATTTGCTCGCCCTTTTAATAAAGCCACCCGCACATTACTTGCTAAAGCTTTTTTTACTAGTGGAAGATCTTTGTGAAATAGTTGCTCTTGAAGATTTTTAGTACCCGTTGAAACAATAATTCTTTTTTTATCTGCAGGGTTTTTACCTTGTTGATAGTCTGTATTAGCACTTAAAAAAGCGGGAATTAAATAAGCAAAGGTTTTACCTGTCCCAGTGCCTGCTTCAACAATAAGAGACGACTCATTTTCGATAGCTTTACCTACAGCGACAGCCATATCCGTTTGTGCTTGGCGAGGAGAGTAACCTTCTATAACATTGGCGAGCGCACCGTCGTTAGAAAATGCTTTAACAATAGGGTCCATGAACGGCTTAAAATCAATTAATTACATTTAAAGTATTATATACCCTGAGTTCGAAATATGTATATACTTTGTTTAGGGTTATGAAGGCTTTACTAACCGAGCTGATACAACTAAGGCAGCTTTACCTAATACAGCCTAAACAAAAAGATCTAAACGAGGTTTTGTTTTAGGATCTTTTTTTACCTTGTCACTTTCTTTTTGATTTAAATTTTGTTGCACAAGATCTAGCTTCCCTTCTTCTGTTACTTCATCTGTTGAGTTTTGACTTTTTGATATTTCTTGCTGGTATTTTTTATGTTTTTTTTCATCGATGAAATAATACTCATGGTTATCTAAATGGTCTAAATCTTCTTTAAGACCACGGCTACTCGACTCTTTAAAAAGCGCTTTCACTTTTAATTTTGTCGATTTAATTGGAGTTTGTACAACTTTAGCTAGCTGTGTAGTAAAAATATCCATAACGTTGCCTATTTAATGTTTATTATTTGTTTAATAGATTTTAGTTTTTTTAATTCTACTCTACTAACTTATCGTCCATGCTTATCATTTCTTTAGTTTTTATTTAAATGTCTCGTCTTT
Source organism: uncultured Colwellia sp. (assembly GCA_963933725.1). Lineage (GTDB taxonomy): Bacteria > Pseudomonadota > Gammaproteobacteria > Enterobacterales > Alteromonadaceae > Colwellia. The sequence goes on along the minus strand of CAWVWK010000042.1, from coordinate 5,330 downwards.
TATTAACATTTGACTCACAAAAGTTATATTTATATACAAATTAAGCATTTTATCCCTTGTATAAAAAAGTTTTTATGCGTAAGGTAGCTATATACACAATTTGATTAAGTTGAGATTTATGACAATGACACTGAAAAGCCACCACCATCATCATTTTATGGATTAGCCTGTTCAGCGTATCGTTATAACTACATCGACACACTGAAAAGGCCAACGGCTTTTCAGTGAGAAAGAATCAAAAACGATTTTTTAGACCCCCGAAAGAGCCAAAACTCTCTCGGGGGTTTTCGCTTTTTTAGAGAAGTAAAATTGTATATACATGCACTAAGTGTATTAGCTTTTATATAAAATTAAGGAAATGAAATGACCAGTTCTCAACCACGTTTACGTATTGCAATGCAAAAATCAGGGCGTCTAAGTGATGATACCCAAGCCCTTTTAAAACGTTGTGGGTTAAAGATTAATGTTGCAGATAGACGTTTACTTGCGCATGTAAGTAACATGGATATTGATATAATGCGCGTTCGTAGTAGCGATATACCAGGCCTTGTTATGGATGGTGTTTGTGATTTAGGGATTGTTGGTGATAACACATTAGAAGAAGCAGAGTTAGAGCGTCAAATCATGTCGCAAAATGCTGATTACATTCGTACTTCGAGTTTAAACTTTGGTGGCTGTCACTTATCAATTGCAATGCCTGAAGAGTTTAATTATCAAGGTATAAAGTCGCTTGATGGTCTTAGGTTTGCCACTACTTACCCACAATTACTCAACCGCTTCGCCCGCGAAAATAATATAAATGTCACGTTTTGTTTACTCAAGGGCTCTGTAGAGGTAGCTCCAAGGGTAGGTTTGTCTGATGGTATTTGTGATTTAGTGTCAACAGGTGCAACGCTAGAAGCAAATGGCTTAAAAGAAGTTGAAGTCATCTTTAAGTCACAAGCCTCATTAATTCAACGAAGTGATGCTTTATGTCCAGAAAAGCAAGCCATACTTGATACCCTTTTACCTCGTATCAAGGGCGTAATGAAAGCCAAAGAAAGCAAATATATCATGCTGCATGCGCCAAAAAACAAAATCAAAGAAGTCAGTGAATTAATGCCTGGCAAGGAAACTCCTACTATTTTACCCCTTGCTGGACGAGATGATTTAGTTGCTGTGCATGTCGTCGCTACAGAAACGTTTTTCTGGGAAACCATGGAAGCGTTAAAAGCGCAGGGTTGTAACTCTATTTTAGTCATGCCTATAGAGAAGATGATGGGCTAACCTAGCTGTGAGTTGGCTAACTTATTAGTACTGAATTTAAAGAAAAATTATTTGAAAATAGTTTATTTAGTCTTAAATAAAACTTTGTTTGAAAGAAGAAGTATACCTATGACCAATCCATTGATAAACAAGTCCTGTGATACTGCACAAGATGATGAGTTAACCATAACCCCTATAAGTTGGGAGAGCCTTTCTCCACAGCAAAAAGTGGATAGCCTTTCTCGCCCAGCAATAAGTGATGAAACCTTGTTATCTGCTCAAGTTGCAAAAATTGTAGAACAAGTTAAATCTGAAGGTGATGCGGCTCTCTTTTCATTAACAGAGCTTTTTGATCAAGTAAAACTGAAAAACCTGCAGGTGACTTCCACACAAGTAGCACAAGCAAAAACGGCTTTAACACCACAAAGAATTGAAGCTTTAGAAATGGCTTATGCTCAAATAAAGCGTTTTCACGAGGCACAAATTGCACAGGATATTGTGGTTGAAACTTGCCCAGGCGTTGTCTGTACCTTAAAGACGGAAGCGATTGAAAGTGTCGGTTTATATATACCAGCTGGCTCAGCACCTCTTCCTTCTACTGTTTTAATGCTTGGCGTACCTTCACAAATAGCACAATGCAAGAGAGCTGTATTAGTATGTCCTCCCGATATTCAAGGCAACCTTGCAAACGAAGTATTAGTGGCAGCCTCTTTGTGCGGTATAACTGAAATTTATACCATTGGTGGTGCTCAAGCGATTGCCGCTTTAGCGTATGGGACAGAAACTATCCCTGCCGTGAATAAAGTATTCGGCCCAGGAAATCGTTATGTGACCGAAGCCAAAAAACAGTTATCTCAACTGGTTCCTGGTTTTGCTATTGATATGCCAGCAGGCCCCTCTGAGGTTTTAGTGATTGGTGATGAGAATGCGAACGCTGACTTCATTGCTGCTGACTTATTATCTCAAGCAGAACATGGCAGTGATAGCCAAGTTATTCTCTTGTCTGACAGTATGGATTTACTCAATAAAGTAAAATTGGCACTAGCAAGTCAGTTGACATTGCTTTCTCGTGCCGACATAGCAAATAAAGCGCTCTCTTGTTCTCGATTAATTCTTACCAGCGATTTAAATCAAGCTGTTGAAGTATCAAATCTATATGGTCCTGAACACTTAATCGTTCAAACCGATAATGCGAATGAATTACTGTTAAAGCTTCGAAATGCTGGTTCTATCTTTGTCGGAGCTTATACCCCAGAATCTGCAGGAGATTACGCCAGTGGAACCAATCACGTACTACCTACGTACGGTTACTCTAAAGTCGTTGGGAGTTTATCTTTAGCTGATTTTACCCGAAGATTTACTGTTCAAGAGATTTCTAAGACTGGTTTACAAAACCTTGCACCAACCATTATTGAACTAACCGAGGCTGAGGGCTTAGATGCACACCAAAGAGCCGTAACCATTAGGTTAGAAGCCAGAAACTAGTTTAATTATAGAGCTTTCAGCTATAGGTTACTTACTGCTAAAAGCTTTAAACTTTTTTCTCACTTGTAGCAACGAATTTATTCGGGAAGCTTTTTGAACCTTGTGGCAAAGACTTTTGGCTTGCCAAAAAAAGAATACCCGAGCAATAGAGATTAGTTAAAATGAGCATAGCTCATTCATATAGAGAAGAGTAAATGTCAAAGTTTATTAATAAAACAGTGAGAAAAGAGCTTATCGATATGGTGCCATATCAATCTGCTCGGCGTCTATTTTCAAGTAGCGATTCAAGTTCCACTCAGGGGAAACTCTGGTTGAACGCGAATGAAGCACCTGGGGATGGTAAGTACCAATTAAACGATTGCAACATTAACCGTTACCCTGATTTTCAACCAGATAACCTATTAAGTGCTTATAGCCATTACTGTGGATTACCAAAAGAGAACATACTAGCAACGCGCGGCGCTGATGAAGGCATTGAGCTAATCATTCGTGCTTTTTGTAAAGCCTATCAAGATCGTATTTTAATTTGTCCGCCAACCTACGGTATGTATGCCATTAGCGCTGAAAATCACGGTGCGGAAATTGTTAAAATCCCCTTAATGGAAAATAAATTAGATATAGACTCGCTTAAACTCCAAGTGGGTAAAGTTAAAGTTGTTTTTCTCTGCTCACCTGGTAACCCTACCGGTAACTTATTACCGCAATCTCAAATCATAGAAGTACTAAACTTGTTTAAAGACTCAGCAGCGGTTGTGGTGGATGAAGCCTATATTGAGTTTTCACCACAAAATAGCGCTGTTTCTATGCTTGAGAAAAATGAGCACTTAATCATATTACGTACCTTATCAAAAGCATTTGCGTTAGCTGGTTTACGTTCTGGCTTTACCCTAGCAAGTAAAGAAATTATAACCTTACTTAGCAAAATAATTGCTCCCTACCCTATTTCAGCACCCGTTGCAGCCATAGCGAGTGAAGCGCTGCAAAGCGAACTTGGTAAAATGATAAATAGAGTAGATGGTATCAATAAAAGGCGCGAAAACTTATCTCGTTGGTTAATGACACAAACGTGGTGTCAGCAAGTTTTTTCAAGCGATGCCAATTTTATTTTATTTCGCTGCACCAATGAACCTGAAAAAACACGTCTGTTTAATTTATTAGTTTCTCATCACATTTTAATTCGTGACCAGTCAGCACAACCTCAATTAGAAAACTGCTTACGCATAAGCATCGGCAGTGAAAAAGAATTAGCCCAATTACAAGAAGTATTATCATGACCAATAAACAACAAAAAATATTATTTATCGACCGAGATGGCACTTTAGTTGAAGAGCCAGCTATTGATAAACAACTAGATACACTAGAAAAACTCATTTTCGAACCTTTAGTCATTCCACAACTATTAAGACTTCAAGCGAAAGGGTTCAAACTTGTTATGGTATCTAATCAAGATGGCTTAGGTACTAAAAGCTTTCCACAGGCCGATTTCGATTTACCACATAATAAAATGATGAGCTTATTTAAATCACAAGGTGTTTACTTTGAAGACGTGCTCTTATGCCCGCACTTTGAAGAAGACAACTGTCATTGTCGAAAGCCTAAGCTAGGTTTAGTCAGTGATTATCTTCAGCAAGGTCTTGTCGATTTTACTCACTCTTATGTGATTGGTGACAGAGAAACCGATATGGGACTTGCTGCGAATATGGGCATTGTCGGCATTAAGTATTGCCCTAGCTCAAACAACTGGTTGCAAATTACCGAGCAGCTGCTTGCTTCACTTGAGAACCCTCGTAAAGCGCAAGTAACCAGAACCACTAAAGAAACAGATATTACTATTGCAGTTAATTTAGATAAGCAAGGTGGCAGTGAAATTGATACCGGCTTAGGCTTTTTTGACCATATGCTAGATCAAATAGCAACCCATGGCGGCTTTCGTTTAGATTGTAAAGTAACTGGTGATTATCACATCGATGAGCACCACAGTGTAGAAGATACCGCTCTTGCTTTAGGACAAGCGCTTAAAGAAGCGTTAGGTGATAAACGTGGTATAGGACGTTTTGGCTTTGTTTTACCTATGGATGAATGTAAAGCAGAATGCGCTATTGATCTTTCTGGAAGACCTTGGCTTGCTTTTGACGCTAACTTTACCAGTGAGATGGTTGGTAGTATGTCTACTCAAATGGTGGGTCATTTTTTTAGATCGCTCGCTGATGCCATGATGATTACACTGCACCTTTCTACTTCACCAGGAAACTGCCACCACCAAGTTGAAAGCCTCTTCAAAGTGTTTGGTCGTGCTTTAGGTCAAGCGTTAAAAGTAGAGGGTGAAGCCCTACCTAGCTCTAAGGGTACTCTTTAATGTCTTCGTTAACAAAAAATAGCAACAATGAAGTTCAAAGTCCATCGCAAAAATTTGTGATTGTAGATACGGGCTGCGCCAATATTTCTTCGGTAAAGTTTGCCGTTGAACGCTTAGGATTTGAGATTAGTGTTACCGATGAACTAGAGCAGATAAAATCTGCAGATAAAGTGATTTTACCCGGTGTTGGTAGCGCTAAATACGCTATGGAAAATATTAATAATAAAAATTTAAGTGAAACGCT
>CAWVWK010000041.1:0-17953 GCA_963933725.1 uncultured Colwellia sp. | reverse complement strand
AGATTTTAGCTTTTAGGCTTTAGTGTTTAGCAAGCCAATCGAGAGCATATTGCCACAGTACTTTTGAACGACGACTGAAAAATTTCATATGACCTATTTCACTTAAACCATGTTCTTTAGGAGATAAGGTTAAAGTAATAGGGTTAATACGGGTGAATACTGATGCCATTTCTTCTACATTTTTATTGTTAGCAATATCATCATCTATGGCGTTTATCCACATCGAAGGAACCGTTAAGTCGTCATAATAATGCTGATGAATTGTTTTGCCGAAGGCAGATTTAACATAGCCTTTATCGTTACACCATAATTGCCATTGCTTAGCGACCTCTTTTGGTAAAGGCTCACCCATACCAACCCACTGAGACTTAGTATGACCGAAAGCAAAGTTACTAAAGGGGATAAAAAAGTTCATGAAAAAATGAGCGCGTAATCGATATGCAAAAGGCATATTTCTTAAACTGCCAGTAGAGCAGGCAACGTTAAAAATAGAGCTTAACTCGTTGGCATTAGGCATAAGCCCGACCAGTTGGCCTCCTGCACTGTGTCCAATTAAATGATAATGTTTATCAGGAAAGCACTTCTTCAGTGTTGTTAGCGTGGCAGGTGAGTCTTGCTCACCCCAACATTGAACACTGGCATTATTTTCTTTTATTTTCCCCGCGAGTGATTGAGCTATACCTCTGTTGTCAAAGGAGATTACGCCATAGCCATGCTCGGCTAGGTATGTTGCAAAAGGGGCATAGAACTGCCTTTTTATACCGGTAGCGGGCGCAATCATTACAGCGGCAATAATCTCTTTTTTAGGGCTAAATTTTGTGGCGGCTAATTGGACTTGGTCTTCACAAGTTATGCTTATCTCACTAATGCTTACATCTTTAATCATTTTGTTGTTTTCATATTTATTGTCTTTCATATGTCTCTTTAATGTTAATCAATCTAGTGGGAGTGTAGAGTATTAAGTGCTACGCACCAAAAAAGTTTAGCCCACAAACTCGAAGAGTTTGTCCTGTAATTCCACCATTTGTAGGCTCTGCAAAAAAAGCGACAGCTTCAGCCACATCAATAGGTTGTCCTCCTTGAGCTAAAGCATTCATTTTTCTTCCTAGCTCTCGGGTTATAAAGGGCATTTGTTCTGTCATTTTAGTTTCAATAAACCCAGGAGCTACAGCATTTATAGTTATTCCATGCTCAGTTAAATCGGTAGATATCGCTTTTACATAGCCAATTAAGCCGGCCTTTGAGGTCGCGTAATTAGTTTGTCCAACTTGTCCGGCGATGCCATTCATAGATGACATACAAATAATACGGGCATTTTGTGCTAATCCTTGGTGCGCAATTAAATAATCGTTAATATTCATAACCGATAGTAAGTTGATATCAAGGGTACTTTTCCACCATTGCTGAGGCATTTTGGCAAAGGTTTTATCTCGTGTTATACCGGCATTATGTACAATAATGTCGAACCCTTTAACAGTCTTTTTATTACTAGAGCTGTGCAAATAATCTATCAATATTTTGCCTGCATTTTTATCGCTAACATCTATACAAAGCGCTTCACCGTTAATATTTTGCATTAACTGCGCTAGTTTCTCCTGTGTACTACTCATATCGACGCCAACGACTTTAAAGCCTTTATGGGCAAGGTTTTTAGCTATTGCAGCACCAATACCTTGTGACGCTCCAGTTACTAATGCCAGCTTTGGCTCATTTGCTTGTTTTTGACTCTCAACAGTTACGCCTTCAGTTGCTATTTTATTAGTCGCTAGTGCATTTATAATTAAAGACTGTCCACTGATAAAAGCAGACTCAGAGCTTAAGAAAAAACCAAGTGGGCTTTCAAGCGCCTTGCTTACACCTGAAGGTATTTGTAATAAGTTTACGGTGATACCTTTTCTCCCCAGCTCTTTCGCTAAACTTTTAACGAACCCTTTAAACCCTTCAATAAAGGCACTTTCTTGATGAGATTGGTTTTTGCATGGCGTACTTACAACAAACACAACACGTGCATTTTGGCTCAATTTCTTTATGACTTGCTGCAATGAGCTGTATAAACCATAGAAGGAGTCTTCATTTTGATATTGGGTTGCATCAACCACCATCGACTTAATTGGCTTATCTTCAAGTGATTGGCTGTTTTCTAGCAGGTTTAAGTTTAAGTTAGACAAAGAAGTAAGAATCACTTCATTGGTTTTGTCAGCTAAGGGAAGAACAAATACCGATGGTAATTCATCTTTAGGAACTCTTTCAAGTTCCATAGGCTTTGGAAAACCAAGTAAGTTGAAAATTTTATTTTTAATGCTCATGTGACTCTATACGTGTTGTAAAGTTTATATGCGAAGTTATAGCATTTTTTGCATAGTATTTCTGCTGATATTATTTTAGTTTGATTTTTGGTTAGGGTTTCTAAATTGCTATTAGGTTAAAGTAACTGCTATGCTTTATAAAAAACCTATAGTGAAGAAAGTATTGAATAGTACATTAAGTAGTATATTTGGCCATATATTAAGACATTTATTAAACACTTAAATAAACAAGGAAGTTTATGAACACGTTAAAGCAATCACTAAAAGACACATTTGGTTTTGATGATTTTCGTCAAGGGCAAGAACAAACAATGACTCAACTCTTAAGAGGTGAGTCTACCTTATCCATTTTCCCTACGGGATCAGGTAAATCACTTTGTTATCAACTTACCGCGTTACACCTACCGCACTTAACATTGGTTGTATCGCCCTTATTAGCTTTAATGAAAGATCAATTAGACTTTCTAAAGCAAAAAGGTATATCTGCTGCAAGTATCGACTCAAGCCTAAAGGCAAACGAAGTACAAGAGGTAATGGAAAACATTCGGCAAGGCCAAATTAAGATCCTAATGGTGTCGGTTGAGCGTTTTAAAAACGAACGTTTTAGACAATTTATTGAGTCAGTTCAAGTTTCTATGTTGGTTGTCGATGAAGCGCACTGTATTTCAGAGTGGGGGCATAATTTCAGACCAGATTACTTAAAACTTCCAGCCTATAGACTCGCCTTAAGTATTCCGTTAACACTGCTTTTAACGGCAACAGCTACAAGAGAAGTGAAGATGGATATGGCAAATAAATTTGACATTATAGAAAAGCATATTGTACAAACGGGTTTCTATCGTAAAAATTTAGATTTAAGTGTTATTCCTGTTAGTAGTGCTGAAAAAACATTTTTATTAGCTCAGAAAATTAAAGCATTCTCAGGCTCTGGTATTGTGTATGTAACCTTGCAGCATAGTGCTGAAATGATAAGTGCTTACCTTGTAAAAGCGGGTATTAATGCAAAACCTTATCATGCCGGTTTTAGTAGTGAAGTTCGTAGTGAGGTACAACAAGATTTTATGCAAGGTGAGGTGCAAGTTATTGTCGCCACCATCGCTTTTGGAATGGGCATAGATAAAAGTGACATTCGATTTGTATTTCATTACGACTTACCTAAATCAATTGAAAATTATTCACAGGAAATCGGGAGGGCAGGGCGAGATGGAAAATTATCTCATTGTATTACACTCGCTAATCTAGACGGTCTAAATACCGTAGAAAACTTTGTTTATAGTGACACGCCTGAGTTTATAAATATTAAACAAGTTATTGAAACGATTAAATCAAACACGTTTGCGCAAAAATGGGAACTACTTTTATTACAGCTTTCCAATGAAACTAACATCAAGCAATTGCCTCTTAAAACCTTGCTCGTTCAGTTAGAGTTGCATGGTGTAATAGAGCCACAATATGCTTATTTTGCTGACTTTAAAATTAAGCTTTTAACGCCAGTTAATGAAATTTTGCCGATATTTAATGAGCAGAGACAGCACTTTTTAAAACAAATTTTTAAAGCGACCACTTTTAAAAAGATATGGGGAAGTTTAAATTTTAATGACTTGCTGCATGATAAATCTATCGACCGTCAGCGCGTTATCGCCGCTTTAGAATACCTGCAAGCACAACAACACATTGTGCTTGAAACGACCAAAATGACCGAAGTTTTTAAAGTAAAAGGCGATTCTCTGGCTAATGAAAACTTAACCGAGATACTACACGATTACTTTATTGATAAAGAAGAAAAAGAAATTCAAAGAATTGCTCATCTCATTGCCTTTTTCCAACTTGATAGATGCTTAAACTTTAATTTAGGTGAATACTTTGATGACCCGCTTACACGCAATAATGCGATAACTGCGTGTGGTCATTGTAGTGTGTGTCGAGGCGACGTTGCTCATCTAACCTATTCAGAGGTAGTTGCTTGGCCTAGTGATGAGATCTTACTTAAAAATGCAGGAAATTTAAAGACGCATTTATCAGGAAAAATTGATCAACCGCTGTCTATTGAAAGCTTTTGTCGCTTTTTTGCTGGTATGACAGTGCCATTATTTGGTCGAAATAAAGTAAGGCAATTACCGGGCTTTGCCAGTTGTGAAAAGCAGCGTTACCACGAGATTAGACATAAATTAACAAGGTTATTATCTTAGTTGAACTGTTAAAGTGCTGTTTTTAAGCTTAAACTATGCTTATAAGTGACGAAAAGAAGCCATAAAGATAACTAATTAAAATACTATCTTCATGGGGATTTAATATAACAGCTATTGTTATTGATATATAAAAGAACAAGGAAACCATCATGTCGTTAAGGCAAGATATAAAACAACTCAGCTATTGGCGTGATTTCTTTTTTAAGGCAACACCTAACTTTCTCCTTTTTTTAAAAGAAAGAACTAAAAAAGAACAGCTTGAAGTTGTATCTGGGTATTTATCTTATGTATCTCTGATGTCATTAGTGCCACTATTGGTAGTTATTTTATCAATAATGACAGCTTTCCCCATTTTTTCAGATATACAAAGTGGTTTAGAGAGTTTTATCTACACACACTTTATGCCCTCAGCGAGTGAAATTGTTCAGCAACAATTAATTGGTTTTGTAGATAATGCTTCAAAAATGTCAGCCGTCGCTATTTTCTTTTTATTTATTGTGGCATTTCTACTTATTTCTTCAATCGATAAAACCTTTAATCGTATTTGGCGCGTCACAGAAAAAAGACGAAAAATAACCTCTTTAGCTATGTACTGGATGGTACTTACTTTAGGTCCTATTTTTGTTGGTGGTAGTATCGCTTTCACCTCTTATTTAGCATCACTTGTATCTGTTGACTTGGTTGATAAGTCTGAGATGGGCAGCTTGATTTTAAATATGATGCCGGTGTTTGCCTCATTTGTTGCTTTCGTTCTGCTGTATATGGTCGTACCTAACAAAGAAGTGCCCTTTAAATACGCTGCCATCGGTGCATTTATCGCGGCTATTTTATTTGAAATTGCGAAAGAGGGCTTTGCACGCTATTTAACCGCTTTCCCTTCTTATGAGGCTATATATGGGGCACTTGCGGTTGTGCCTATTCTGTTTTTATGGATCTATCTTTCTTGGTTTATTGTTCTGATTGGCGCTTTAATTGTGGTGTCATTGCAAGAATATACTTATATGAGCCATGAAAAAAGAGTCGAAGAAACAGAACATGAATATGAAAGTGAGTATGACAATTCTGTGAGTACAGACTCAGAAGAAAATACATAATAAAGGAAGCTTAGAAGTATGATCGCGTTAATTCAGCGAGTAACGCATGCCAGTGTTACGGTAGATGAAAAAACTATTGGAGAAATAGATCAAGGGTTACTTGTTTTGTTAGCTATAGAGCCAGAAGATACCGAAGAAAAAGCAAAGCGCATGGCACAGCGTGTTGCAGGTTATCGAGTGTTTAATGATGCAAACGGTAAAATGAATTTAAACATTAAGCAAATTAACGGAGAAGTGTTAGTGGTTTCGCAATTTACTCTCGCTGCCAATACTAACAGTGGTATGCGCCCAAGCTTTACAACCGCCGCCAAACCAGAATTTAGTAATACGATGTATGAGTTTTTCAATACCCAATTAAGAAATCTTGGTTTTAAAGTGCCTACAGGGGAGTTTGGCGCCGACATGAAAGTGCAACTTCTCAACGATGGCCCTGTAACGTTTACGTTAACAGTGTAATTTTTTAGGTTTATATAATACTAATTCAATTAAGTTATTGCTTACTTGTACTGGTTAAAATAAATCATGACTTTGTTACTCTAAATCCCAATAGCTAGCTATTACTCAATCGAGTGCCTTGCCCTGATTCATTTTTCCTTCATACAACAAGATAATACACTTAATGGAATTGGTATAACATTCTCTTAACTTAAGATAAAAGTATCTTAAACTTAAAAACCAAACCTTATCGACAATGTCGATAGGGTTTGGTTTTTAGTAGATTTATTTTAAATGTTAAAGCTAAGCTTAGTTTGAAGCATTTTGACCATTCACTTTGCTCCCTACTTTAGGTCGTTTGGCTTGCTGAACAATATCTTGGGTCTCATCAATTAGAGTATGCTTACCTTTTATTAAATCGCTTAAACTTCCGCTTTCTTTATTAACTAAATTAAGCTCTTGAAGCATTGAATCTATCATAGGGGCATTAGCTCGGTAATCTAAAGCTGCCGATGTGATTTGTTCAGCCAAACCCCCAGACCCATTACTGTTAGCTCCATCAGAAGCTGTTGCAGAGTTTCCATACCCTTGCAGAATTTTAATACCATCAATATTCTCAAGTGGTTTCACAGAATTGGCAATCATTTCGGGCAACGTTTTTAAAATTGCTAATGATTTTTGCAATTCAATTTGTTCATCGCGCAATGTATTTTCAGCTTCGTATAATGCTTTTTTCCCCTCTGCTTCAACGGCATATATTTTTTCATCTGCCTCTGCCTTTAATTTTTTAGAATCAGCATCAGCTTTAGCTTCTGTTAATACAGCGGTAGCTTTATCTTCTGCAGCCCTTTTTTCGGCATCGGCTTGAACTGTTATTCCTACAGCATCACGTTCAGCTTCTTTTTTTGCATCGATTACTTCAATCTCTTTTCTACGATTTGCTTCTGCAACTTGCCTTGCCGTTGTTACAGCTTCTTCCTTTTCAACACGATCTTTTTCTGCTCCTGCTGCTTTTGCTCTTGCAGCTGATTCAGCTTCTGATTTTTCTGCTACGGCTATCTGTTTATCTTGTTCTGCAACTTCAATATCACGTTGTTGTTGAATACGCGCTTGCTCTAACACGGTTCTTTTATCTATTTCACGGGATTCAACATCTCTATTCTTCAATATTTCAGCGACTTCAATAGCTTGCTCTTTAGATATTTGAGCTTCTCTTTCTTCTTGTTCTTTATATTCTCGGGTTTTTGCTATTTCAGCTTTCTGATCTACTCGTTTGAACTCTAGAACCTGCTCCTGTGCAATACGTAACTCTTCTTCTTCCTTCTGAATTTCTAATGACTCACGTTCAGCATCAAGGTTTCGACGCTGAATTTTAACTCGGTTGTCTTGTTCTATATCATTAGTTTCTTTTCTTTTCTCTTCTATTATTTTAGTTAACCTTGCACGACCTTCCGCATCGAATGCGTTATTCTCATTGAAAAATCTTAAATCAGTTTGATCAAAACCTGTTAGTGATACTGATTCAAGTTCAAGACCATTTTTTTCTAAGTCATTTGCAACGTTTTGTTGAACCTTTTGAACAAAATCAGCACGTTGTTCGTGCATGGCAGTCATTGTCATTTCAGCAGCAACAGTACGAAGCACATCAACAAATTTTGACTCCATTAATATTTTTAATTCATCTACACGCATAGTACGACTACCCAAAGTTTGCGCAGCCATAGAAATCCCTTCAGTATGCGGCGCAACGCGTAAATAAAAGTCAGCTTTGACATCCACTCGCATTCTATCTTTGGTAATAAGAGAATCTTTTTCAACCTTTTCGACTTCTATACGAAGCGTGTTCATATTCACAGGAATGGTCTCATGTAAAACCGGTAAGCATATAGCACCACCATCTTTAACAACCTTTTCTCCTCCCATACCCGTTCTAACAAATGCAATTTCTTTTGTTGCACGCCTGTATAGCTTGGCAAAAATAAGACCTATAGTTATAAATGACACGACTCCAATACCAACCATCATTAAGATGAAAGTACTATTAGTATTTATATTTTCCATATTTAGTTTCCTTGTTATTTTATGAATTAATGATTAAATTTTATAGCCAACCAAAAAAGATCTTTCTTTTCTACAAGTAATACTTTTTGGCCTTGAGTAAATTCTTCATTAGCACTATCGGGTGTAACTAGGACGTAATGCTTTTGTTTATATCCATCAATAACTGATGCTTCAGCGGGGCTATTATGTTTAGCTGTGCCAATAGTGATTGTAGCGATTAAGCCAACGAAACTATTATTTGAAACAGCAGAGGATTCATTGCGGGGAAGTAATCTACTTAATGATTCGCCAATAAAATGAGTCATAAATAAGGACAAAATAAAGGACAAGCAGTAAGTTATGTAACCTGGAAAGCTAAAGGGTGAGTAAGTTAATAAAATATAGTTCAATGTGTAACCTATCACACCAAAGCAAGTTAAAAACAATACCAACCATATAAGTAAGGGCAACCTATTTAAACATAACCAGCCCAGAATTGAAGTTAGTCCACCAGTATTTAGATCGGTATCTATTTCCATATCGAGATCTATAGGCGAGATATGATCTAATAAATTCATCATACTTAGCCCTAAAAATATACCCGCTCCTTCTAACAAAGCTAAAGCTAAAACTGAACATAATGCTATAGCAAAACCGATGTTAATATCTGAAAGAAAAAATTCAAGCATGTGGCTGATCCTTTACCTATTTTTTGAAGTTTATATTCGTATCGAAATTTATGATGTTTTTAAGTTACACCTGTTGACATAATATGTCAACAGAGTTAAAAGTGAAAATAAAGTGCACATAATCAGTTTATTAAATAAACTCAGCTCGTACATATCGATGTAGAGAGAGAAATTTTATTTTGCTTATAATTTAAATGGTAAATTTGAAATAGCGCTTTAAACATTAAACTCATGATGAGGATAATGCCCAGTTAAACGAAGGGAAGCTTGCTATAAGTGTAATGCAGCGGTTCAGAGTAAATTTTTACAGTTTCGTTTAAGTAACTATTCGTCACTCTTATAAACCTGCGTTCTATGAACTACCTTAACACCATTGATAACAAATAGTGTATCTTTAATGTCATATACTATTCTATATAGGCCTTGTCGAACTCTATAACTTTCTTTGCCTGATAATTTTATACATCCTTCACCGCGAGGTTTTCTGATAATGAATCAATTTTACTTAAAATTTTTTGTATATCGTCTTTCGGTATGGTGCGTAAATCTTTAGCTACAGATTGTTTAAACGTAATTTTATATTTTGCCATGTGATTTCAAGCCGTTTAGTAGATCTTCATAAGATATCTCTGGCTCGTTAGCTCGTTCTGATACCGCAGCTAAATCCTCTTGATCTTCACGCATTAATAATCGAACAGCTTTATCGACTAACTCAGAAACTGATAGATGCGCTGATGCTGCACGCATTTTAAAGTTTGATGTATGTCTGGTTCAAAATAAACAGTTGAACGCTTAGATAAGTTACTCATGATAATAGCCCCGTTGATTGAAGAATAACGCCATGACACTATAGCACTATAACGTTGTAGTATCATCGGCATGATCAGTACTTAAATTCTCATACATTGAATGTTAATATTTACTAAATATATGTTTTTCATTTCTCATAGGAAGATCGTTCGATTAATGCGCTAAGGTGAATAGATATTACCGAGTTCCCAAAACTTTTTCCAACGAGAAAATAAAGATTTAGCTAAGTAACTGTTACTGTTTATTCTTAAACGTTGGTGTAGCTGCCAATGTTTTGGGATAAGGAGTATGACCACGTTAAGGTAATTAGGGATGTTAAAGTAAACAACATTGTGATCTACAGATTGTTCTTTTAATAGCATTAAGCAAAGTGCTATTTCGTTATCGGTAGCATCAGGTACGTTAATTGTTAAACAGGTTTCACCTGATATGTGTTCCATAAGCGATGAAAGGTGCTTTACGGTACTGTCGTAACTCGCTAAATTTTGCTGATAAATATCACAAATATACCAATCGTATTGCTTGCTCTCTTTTGAAAATAACCAGATATTACTGTCTTGATAAAATAACTGTGTGTTTCTTTTAGCCTGGTTTGCATTAATGAGGTTTGCAGGCTGCTTTGAATGAGTTGTTGAGTCAGGGGAAAAATACTGATTAAAACAGTCAATCACTTCAGCGCTATGCTCAACACTGTCTATTTGTATATTAGATGATAAGTGCTCAATGAAACGCCTTATGTTTCCTCCACCTAATCCTAACTCAACAATGTTATTTGGTTTAAAAAATAATAAGGGAAAGAGCATTACATTTTGATGAGGCAATGTAAGCAGCCAAGGTTTCCGTTTGTTCATCACGCTTTGTACGACATCATTAAATGCCATCCAGCGAAAATGGTTATTTTCACTCACCGTTATTTCGCTTTCCAACAAGCCAGCACTGTTTATACCACGGTGAAGTAATTTTCCTTGGCAAATGTGCTTATTTAATTTCATATCTGCTCAACCTCATAATGGTCTCTAGGCGTCTATCGCTTTTATTCGTTTAATCTTCGATGAAAAAAAGACACCCAATAAATGGAACTGCTATAATGCCAGCCTTAAAGGCATTTCTTTACAGTGATTCTTTAATTATGAATATATAAGAGTCTAACAAAGATCTTATATAACAGTATAAGCCTAAAACTAATATCCAGACGGACTCTTTATGCAATTATCCAGATTTAATACGCTTATTTCCTTTATGTTCATTATAACTACACTAACCTTTAGTGCTTGTGTGGTGGCAGAGAAAAATGCTGATATTAAAATAGTGGCCTCAGAAAATAAAGAAAGAGCAGAAGTACAAGCAATTAAAGAAACACTTAATCAGTTCCATAAAGCAGCGGCTAATGCCAATACCGTTCAGTACTTTCAATTGCTAAGTGATAACGCAGTTTTTATTGGTACTGATGCAACCGAGCGGTGGACAAAGCAAGAGTTTGCTATCTTTGTTAAACCTTACTTCAGCAAAGGTAGAGGCTGGTTATACACACCTGTTGAGCAGAATATTAGTTTACTAAAAGGGGCAGGAAGCTCGAATAAGAGTCAGACAACGGCTTTTTTTGATGAAATACTTCACAGTGAAAGCTACGGAACTTGTCGTGGTACAGGTGTTTTAGTCAAAGAAGCCTCAGGTTGGAGAATTGCGCAATATAGTTTATCTATTCCTATGCCAAATGCTTTAGCCAAAGATTTTGTTAAAACTATTAAGCAGTTAGCGTTAACGCAATCAGAGTTTCAGCAATCAGCAGTACAAAATACACCTCCAACTACAGAGCATAAATAATGCGTGTCGTTTTAGCGCCAATGGAAGGCGTGCTTGATCATCAATTGCGTAGCTTGTTAACGCAAGTTGGCCAATACGATCTCTGTGTTACAGAATTCATTCGTATTGTTGATCAAGTGCTTCCCGACCGTGTTTACTTTCGTTCATGCCCTGAATTAATTGATGCTGGACCTTATGGCAGTGTGACTTCTTCAGGTACACCTGTTCGAGTTCAACTTTTAGGGCAAGATGAAAATTACATGGCCGAAAACGCAGTAAAAGCTGTAGAACTGGGTTCAAGCGGTATTGATATTAATTTTGGTTGCCCAGCAAAAACGGTAAATAAAAATAGAGGTGGTGCTGTTTTATTAAAAAATCCTGAAAACCTTTATAGGATCATGGATGCAGTAAAAAATGCTGTTCCTAAAGATACCATTGTTAGCGCAAAAATTCGTTTAGGCTACGAAGATAAAACATTGGCTATTGAAAATGCGCAAGCGATTGAATCAGCTAATACCAATGAACTTACCGTGCACGCTAGAACAAAGCTTGAAGGCTATAAACCACCAGCGCACTGGGAATGGATCGCTAAAATAAAAGAACATGTCAATATTCCCATTATTGCCAATGGTGAGATTTGGACATTGGATGATGCAAAGAAATGTAGAGAAGTAACGGGCTGTAAGGATATTATGGTCGGTCGAGGTGCGTTAGCTTTGCCCAATTTTGCACAAGTGCTAAAGCAAGAGGAAAGCATCATGTCATGGCAAGACGTACAAGGATTGTTATTTAAGTATACTCAATTTGAGGTATATGGTGATAAAAGTCGCTATTACCCTAACCGAATTAAACAATGGCTAAGGTATTTAAAAATACAATACCCACAAGCCGATGAGCTATTTCAAACTCTGCGTACCTTGAAAACTGCACAGGAAATTAGAACTGTACTTGAAAGGAAAGTTTGAGTCCTCAAGCTTGAAGGTTAAGGTTTTGCTAATATTTATGTTTGCCAGCAACTAAGGCTAACTTTTCTAATTTCTTTTTAAGTCCTTCAGGTGCTTTATCTGCAATACTTAATAGGGCTTTTGCTGTCTTACTCGCGAGTTGTTTTTCTTGACTTTGTTGGGCTGTATGTTGGTTTGCGGTGGCTTTCATAGAAGCCACTTCTTTACTTTGTTTTAGGTTTTCAACCTGATTAAATTTTAAGTGGCTGGTATGTGCATGTGGGTTTATTTTAATTTGAATACTTTGGAATTGTCCTTGGGTGTCTTGAACTAGTTTTTTGGTAATATTGTTGCGTTCGAACTGAAGTCTTTGCCCCCAAATAGGCGATTTTACTTCAACAATTAAAATATTTTCATGAAAATTAGCTATTTTGAACGCATCTTCTGGCAGGTCGGGGCATATTTGTCGTACAATATCGGCTAAGATTGTCAAGGAGTTGGTTTTTTCTTGAATGTGTGCCAAAGTGCCACTCGATGATTTTAATAGTGACAACATATTAATTGGGGTGGTAGGTTTTCTTGCCATGTAAATAACCTTAAATAATGCCAACTATTTAATACCAAATAAATTTCAACATTGGTATAAAACGACGAACAAATTGAAAAATACAGAAGTAATTTATAATGAGTTTAACACTACTATACCGAGGAAAGAACGTTAGATTTTCAATGCAACTAAAAAAATTGCATTGGCTGTCGGCTGTTCTCCTTTTTGCAATTGTCTCTGGCGGCATTGTTCATTTAATGATGCCACGCACCGAATTGCCTAAAAATGATCAATATGGTTTAAATGATGTTGAACATCCATCGGTTAGACATGCAAAAACAGAAGCACAACAATTAATGGCTTTAACGCTTAAAATTGCTGAATTACAAGGGCAAATCCTACGTATAAATGCCCTAAGTGAGCGTCTGGCAGACGATGCAAAAATCCCTAAAACAGAATTTAACTTCCAAGAAGTACCTGTAAGTGGTGGTCCGTCTGCAACAATACCAAGCGTTATAGCAAAAAAGAACTCCGCCGAACTGCTAGAACAAGCCACCGCGTTAGAAAACTCCTTAAAGCATAAAGAAAAACAGCTAACCATGCTTGAAACTTTAACTTTAGGACTCCATATACAAAATAACAGCTACCTATCTGGTCGACCTATATCAAAAGGTTGGTTATCATCTTACTATGGTATCCGCAAAGACCCTTTTAACGGCAAACCCTCTATGCATAAAGGGATAGACTTCGCTGGTAAAGAAGGAACAGGTGTTGTTGCGACAGGTTCAGGGGTAGTCAGCTGGGCGAGTAATCGATATGGTTATGGTGAATTGGTTGAGATAAACCATGGTAACGGTTTAAAAACACGTTATGGCCATAATAAAACGATTGTCGTTAAAGTGGGCGATGTTGTAAGTAAAGGTCAAGTGATTGCTAAAATGGGTAGTACCGGTCGTTCAACAGGGCCACATGTACATTATGAAATATTGAAAAATGATAGACAAATAGACCCTTTAAAATATGTCTATCGTAAA
Source organism: uncultured Colwellia sp. (assembly GCA_963933725.1). Lineage (GTDB taxonomy): Bacteria > Pseudomonadota > Gammaproteobacteria > Enterobacterales > Alteromonadaceae > Colwellia. The sequence continues at coordinate 4,062 of CAWVWK010000041.1, read as the reverse complement.
TCGAAGTAGTTCAGAAGCTCGTATTCTAGTAACAAAATATTATATTAATAACCTGATAGTCATGTAATTATCAGATAACTTTTCAAGAATGGTTTAAATAAGATGTTTGTAAAATTATTAACAAAAATGTTCGGCAGTAGAAACGACAGATTACTCAAGCAAATGGGTAAGGAAGTCAAAAAAATAAATGCACTTGAGCCGACACTTGAAGCATTAAGTGATGAAGAGTTAAAAGCAAAAACCGCAGAATTTAAAGAGCGAATTGTTCAAGGTGAAACACTAGAAGCTATTTTACCAGAAGCCTTTGCGGTTGTTCGTGAAGCCAGTAAACGTGTTTTTGGCATGCGCCATTTCGATGTCCAAATGATTGGTGGCATGGTATTAAACGATGGTAAAATTGCAGAAATGCGTACCGGTGAGGGTAAAACATTAACCGCTACCTTGCCTTCGTATTTAAATGCTTTAACTGGTAAAGGCGTTCATGTTATTACCGTAAATGACTACCTTGCAACCCGTGATGCAGATTGGAGCAGACCTTTATTTACCTTCCTAGGTTTAACGGTAGGTTGTAACATTGCTAATATGGCACCACAAGATAAGCAAGCGGCTTATCAATCGGATATTACGTACGGTACTAACAACGAATTTGGCTTCGATTATCTTCGTGACAACATGGTGTTTAGCCCTGAAGAGCGAGCACAAAAGAAATTAAACTTTGCAATTATTGATGAAGTTGATTCAATCTTAATCGATGAAGCACGTACTCCTTTGATTATTTCAGGCCAAGCTGAAGACAGTTCAGAGCTTTATAAAAGCATCAATACAATCGTACCAAACCTCGAAATTCAAAGTGAAGAAGATAAAGATGAAGAAACCGGGCAGTCAGCTGACTTTGTTGAAGGCGATTTCACAATCGATGAAAAAGCCAAGCAAATATATTTAACTGAACGTGGTCAATTACGCATTGAAGAAATTATGCGTGAAAAAGGTCTTTTACAAGAAGGCGCAACGTTATTTTCAGCTGCCAATATTACCCTGTTACACCATGTGATGGCTGCTTTACGTGCGCATAAATTATTTGTTAAAGATGTAGATTACATTGTAAAAGACAATGAAATTGTTATCGTTGATGAGCACACAGGTCGTACAATGGAAGGCCGTCGTTGGTCTGAAGGTTTACACCAAGCTATTGAAGCGAAAGAAAATGTTAACATTCAAAATGAAAACCAAACATTAGCTTCTATTACTTTCCAAAATTATTTCAGAATTTATGAAAAACTTTCAGGTATGACAGGTACGGCTGATACTGAAGCTTTTGAGTTCTCACATATCTATGGCTTAGAAACGGTAATTATTCCAACTAATCAACCGATGGTTCGTGACGACCGTGCTGACTTAATCTACTTGACTACAGAGGAGAAGTTTGAAGCGATTCTTGAAGATATTAAAGACTGTGTAAAGCGTGGTCAGCCGGTATTAGTAGGTACTATTAGTATTGAAACTTCAGAGTTCATCTCTAATTTATTAAAGAAAGAGAAAATTAAACATAAAGTACTGAATGCTAAATTCCACGAACAAGAAGCTGAAATTGTTGCAGACGCAGGTAAAGAAGGTGCTGTAACCATTGCAACGAACATGGCAGGTCGTGGTACCGATATTGTGCTAGGTGGTAATTTAGATGCTGCTATTGCAAAGTTAAAAGGAACGCCAACCGAAGCACAAATTGAAGCAGCAAAAGAGAAATGGAAAGTGGATCATGAACGTGTTCTAGAAATTGGTGGTCTGCATATTTTAGCAACAGAACGTCATGAGTCACGTCGTATCGATAATCAGTTACGAGGTCGTGCGGGTCGTCAAGGTGATAATGGTTCTACGCGTTTCTATCTTTCTATGGAAGACTCTTTAATGCGAATTTTTGCCTCAGAGCGTATCTCTAATATGATGCGTAAGTTAGGTATGGAACACGGTGAAGCCATTGAACATCCATGGGTTACACGCAGTATTGAAAACGCACAACGTAAAGTTGAAGGCAGAAACTTCGATATGCGTAAACAGTTACTTGAATATGATGATGTTGCAAACGATCAGCGTGGTGTTATTTATGAGCAACGTAACGAACTACTTGATGAAGCAGATATCACAGAAGTTGTAAGTGCGATTAGAAGTGATGTAATTACTAGCGTGATAGACCAACATATACCGCCAAAATCATTAATCGAAATGTGGGATGTGAATGCGCTTGAAGATCAATTAAAGGGTGAATTTAATACCCATTTACCTGTAAGTAAGTGGCTTGAAGAAGATGTTAATTTACACGAAGAAACTCTACGTGAAAAAATCATGTCTGAGTTCGATCAAGCATACAAAAATAAAGAAGAAATGGTTGGCGCTGACGTTCTACGTCAGTTTGAAAAAGCGGTAATGCTACAAAGCTTAGATTCGCACTGGAAAGATCATTTATCAGCGATGGATCATTTACGTCAAGGCATTGGTTTACGAGCTCATGCTCAGAAAAATCCTAAACAAGAATTCAAGCGTGAATCATTCGAACTATTCACAGATATGTTAGACAACTTGAAATTTGATGTCGTAGGTATTTTATCTAAAGTGCAAATTAGAGAAGAATCTGATGTAGAAGCAGTTGAAGAACAACATAGACAAGCTGAAGCGCCTAAAGCTTTCCAACACGAAAGTGCTGCAGGTATGGATGACAAACCACAAATACCTAGAGTAGGTCGAAACGACCCATGTCCTTGTGGCTCAGGCAAAAAGTACAAGCACTGTCATGGTAAATTATCTTAATTTTATCGAACACCTAAAAGTAAAAGCAGAGCTATATAGTCTCTGCTTTTTTTTGATTTTTTCCTAACAATAATTTAAATAATAAGGCAGTTAAATGGCCAAACGAGTAAATGTTGCCGTTGGTGTTATTAAATCAATAGATGCATCGGGCGAAACAATATACTTTCTTACCAAACGTTTAGAGGAAGCACATCAAGGTGGAAAGTGGGAGTTTCCAGGTGGTAAAGTAGAAACAGATGAGACAGTTGCTCAAGCACTGTTTAGAGAGTTAAAAGAAGAAGTCGATATTGAAATACTATCGTGTAGCCCTTTAATGGTCGTATATCATAATTACTCAGATAAAGAAGTTTGCTTGAACGTATTTATTGTCGATAATTTTCAAGGACAGCCCGCATCTCAAGAAGGCTTAGTTGACGGGTGGTTTAGTTTAGAATCATTAAAAGAACTTGACTTCCCTGAAGCAAACAAAGAAATAATTGACCAATTACCGGAATAGCCTTAATAATAGGGATTCTTGGTGTGTTGATAACTTACTTTATATAAGGCTCAACAACATAAGCAGACTGGTTTATTGCCAATTCAGCGCTAGGTGAAATCTCACCTAGGCTTAAAACACTTGGTCCTGCCGGGTCAGCTAGCACATATAATTCATCTTCAAATTTTAACATTTTATCACCGGTTCTTTGTTTAGCATTAATACCAAGAAAGACGTGTTGGTCAATATACACAATTACAATTTTAATACCAGGCATCGTGGCTTTTAGTAAAGCAACCGATAAAGCCATTTTACTATCACAATCACCTTGGTTTTCAAATAACAGTTTCATTGGCGGGTTGAAGCCACTGCCTGAAGAATTAGATTTAGATTCTAAGGTGTCGTAGGGGATATTCTGCATAAACCCTAAAATGAAATTTGTAACTAACCTAACATCCTTCTTAGAAACAGTGTCTAAGATCGTTTCTGAAATAGGCTTGACGCTTTTGATAGATTCTTTTGCAATTCGAGCATGATCTATTTTTACGCCGAGGGTATTTAAGTGGTCTATATGAGTTCGGTAATAATTCGTTGCGAAATAACGCTGTTCTTCTTCTTGTCTTACTTTCTCGACAACAGCATAAGCTTTTTGAACGTTAAGTGGATCAGAGCCAGTTACTTTCACTGCCGTATTTAACGAGAGTGCAGAGGCTAATTGAGGATATTCAAATCTAACACCTTGCAAAGAAGTGGTTGCTAATTTTTTTTGGATATTTCGGATAATT
>CAWVWK010000040.1:0-18247 GCA_963933725.1 uncultured Colwellia sp. | reverse complement strand
AATTCAGTTGAAGCACTAGAAGCGGCTTACACTCGAGATGAAAATGATGAGTTTGTCGGTGCTACTGCTATCACTAACTCTGAAGGTAACACCGTTACAATTAACGATAATGATGCATTAATCTTTATGAACTTTAGAGCAGACCGCGCACGTCAATTTAGCCGTTGCTTTACTGAAGCTAACTTCGATGGTTTTGCTCGTAAAATAACACCAAAACTTTCAAGCTTTGTTATGCTGACACAATATGCAGCTGATATAAAAGCAGAGTGCGCTTTTGCTCCTGAAGCGCTTAATAACGTTATGGGCGAGTGGTTACAAAACCATAATAAAACTCAACTTAGAATTTCTGAAACAGAAAAATACGCACACGTTACTTTCTTTTTCAGTGGCGGTAAAGAAGATTTATTTGCAGGAGAACAAAGAATTTTAGTCCCTTCTCCAAATGTTGCTACTTACGATTTGCAACCTGAAATGAACTCAGCAGATCTAACAGATAAACTTGTTGATGCCATTAAAAGTGGTGAACACGACTTTATCGTTTGTAATTATCCAAATGGTGACATGGTTGGTCATACCGGAGATTTCGACGCAGCAGTTAAAGCCTGTGAAGCCGTAGATACCTCAATGGGTCGTGTTGTTGAAGCATTACAAACTGTTGGTGGCGAATGTCTGATTACCGCGGATCATGGTAACGCCGAGCAAATGGTTGATACTAGCTCAGGTCAAGCTCACACCGCGCATACTTGTGAACCGGTACCACTTATTTATGTTGGCCGTAAAGCAACCCCAGCGCCAACAGGTGCATTAAGTGATATTTCACCGACTATTTTGCACTTAATGGGCATGGAACAGCCAAAGGAGATGACTGGCTCTGTTTTAATGCAATTAGATGACGAAGTGTAACTAGCTCATAAAATGCTCGCTAAGGCAAAAAGGTTGTAAATTGTTAATGTATTTATTGCATTAACTGTATAGAATGAGATCATTGTATCGCTAAATGTGGTTAGCGATATATTGATAATATAATAATTATAATGAAACCTTTTATACGAACATTTAATAAATCGAAAGATCTCCTGTATAGCTCTATGTTCAGGGCTAAAACTATGCTATCTCAAGTTTTAGTTTTAGCTATTGTTTTTACTTCTTATTTCTCTTCACCACTTTATGCAAATGAAGCTATTTCCCAACAAAACGAGAAAGAAAAACGTGCTAATCAAAAACGTTTAAGTGATGTTCATAAAGCAATTTCAGCGCAAAAAGATAATATATTCCAAGGAACCAAACAAAGAACAGCGCTTGAAAAACAACTTAAAAAGGATGATCTAGCTATTGCAAAGATAGCTAAGTCAATCAATGTAACCAAACAAAACCTTAAGACTACGCAAACAACTATCGTTAAATTAAGTAAACGTAAAAGACAACTTCAAGCTGACAAAAAAGAGCAAGAGCGTCTATTAGGCCAACAACTTCGAAGTGCTTACACGACTGGTCACCACGATTATTTAAAACTTTTGCTTAACCAAGATCAAAGTGAAAAGATTCAACGATCTCTTAGTTATTATCAATATTTGAATCAAGCTCGAATAAAGGAGATTGAACAGTTTCAACAAACCCTTGCCAATTTACTGGCTGTAACAGCTCAACACCAAGATGAAATAGAAAACTTAAAAGAACTAGAGCAAACACAGCTTAAACAAAAGAAAAGCTTAGCGAGTACCAAGTCAAAACGAAGTAAAACGCTTCAGTCATTAAACAAAAAACTGCTTTCAAGCAATGAACAATTAACGAAGTTAAACGCCGAAGAAAGTAACTTAAATTACGCCTTACAAAAACTAGAAGCTTTGATTCAAGCCGAGTTTGATTTAATGGGTCTAAGTAAGTTAAAACGTAAACTTGCATGGCCAGTAAAAGGTAAAGTTCGTCATCGTTTTGGCACTAAAAAGACCGGTTATTTAAGATGGAAAGGTGTATTTATGACTGCACCAATTGGCCGCCCTGTTGAAACTATTCATAACGGTACTATTTTGTTTTCTGATTGGCTCAAAGGTTACGGTTTATTAACCGTAATTGACCATGGCAATGGCTACATGAGCCTATATGCACATAATCAAACTTTACTTAAATCGGTGGGTGAACGAGTAGAAACTGGTGAAACCATCGCCTTGGTTGGGCAAAGTGGTGGACAAGAGCAACCTGGTGTTTACTTCGAAATTCGCCACCAAGGTAAAGCGGTTAACCCGAAACTTTGGTGTCGATAACACATAAAAATCTAGGCTATTAACACATATTAAAAGATGTTTTGCTTAAGAGAGCAAGTATAAGTGAAAAAATCAACCCCGTATTTATTTAAAGTTCAGCTTAAAAAAGCCTTTTTAGTTGCCGGCTTAGCGACAGGCTTATTCACTAGTTTGGTTACTTCGCAGCATGCGTTTGCTAATAGCAAAGTAACACATGACGAGTTAGCTGTATCACAAGCACCCGCTCAATATAAAGTGGCTATTGTTATCGATGATATTGGTTATCGGTACACCGACAAACACGCACTTTCGTTACCTGGAAATATTACCTACTCGGTTCTTCCTCATACGCCATATGGAAAAAAGTTAGCGAAAACAGCATATGAGCAACAGGATGATGTGATTTTACATATTCCGATGGAGTCACAAAGTAGAACAGATTTAGGCCCTGGCGCTTTAACAAAAGATATGACCAAGAGGGCTATTCATGAAAGTTTAGAAAATTCATACCGCGAAATTCCATTTGCAATAGGTATTAACAACCATATGGGCAGTTATTTAACCCAGTCAGTTTCGCATATGGCATGGACAATGAATTTTTTGAAGCGTAACAATTTGTTCTTTTTAGATAGTAAAACCAGTGCACACTCTAAAGCAGCAGAGATTGCTAAGCATTTAGGGGTTCCTGTTCAAGAAAGACGTGTATTTCTTGATAACCAGTTAACAGATACCTATATTAGTCAACAATTTAAGACATTAATATCTGTCGCGAAAAAACACCAAACGGCTATTGCCATAGCTCACCCTCACCCTGAAACGGTAAAGGTTTTAACAAAACTTATACCTACTTTGGCTTCGCATCAAATTGAACTTGTACCGTTATCTTCTCTTTATGACAGCCCACTTGTTAGACGTAAAATAGCACCAAAAGACAAGGTAAAAGTAGCAAGTCAAAAGGTTATAAGGAAAGAAGTTGGTATGGCAGTTGTAAACGATGCTGAACCAAAAGAAGAGCCTCTTAAATTTGAAACTCAAATTGAAATAGAGGAAGTGCAACAATCATTCATAGCACCTCCTCCTATCAAACTCGATGTAAAACTATTAGAGCTCTAACCTTTATACTTAAATCATTAGGTGATCAAGAGGCCTTAGAGCTTGCCCCTTTAACCCTATAACTTTCCCCTGATGCCTAACTCAATAAAAGCATCAGTATCTCTGATGTTTTTTGTTCCATTAACTGTGTACTCCCTTTCGATTCAACATTTAAACGAACCACTGGCTCGGTATTACTTGAGCGCAAGTTGAAACGCCATAAATCGAATTCTAAGCTAATACCATCAGTGTCATCAAAAACAAGTGCGTCTGCTTGATAATGCGCCAGTACTTTAGCGATAGACGCTTTAGGGTCGGCAAGTTTGTTGTTAATTTCACCCGACGAAGGGTAAGCTTTAATACGCGCTTTCACTAAACTAGAAAGTGGTTGTTGACGCAAACAAACAAGTTCAGCGATCAGTAACCAAGGGATCATGCCGCTGTCACAATAAAAGAAGTCTTTAAAATAGTGATGAGCACTCATTTCACCGCCATAAATAGCATCTTCACTACGCATACGCTCTTTAATAAACGCATGACCGGTTTTACTTTGAATCGCTTCTCCCCCAGCTTTTTCGACAATATCAATAGTATTCCAAGTTAAACGTGGGTCGTGAATAATTTTGGCTTTGTTAGAAGAATCATTTTCTTTCACTAAAAAGTTTTCAGCAAGTAAGCCCACGATATAGTAGCCTTCAATGAACTCGCCATGTTCATCAAATAAGAAACAACGGTCAAAATCACCATCCCAGGCTATCCCCATATCAGCGCCATGTTCAATGACAGCATCACGAGTCGCGTGGCGGTTTTCAACTAATAAAGGGTTAGGAATACCATTAGGGAAGTTACCGTCTGGCTCGTGATGAACTTTGATAAATGTAACTGGCACATTCAACACTTTAAAAGCCGCTTCAATGGCATCTAATGCAGGGCCTGCAGCACCATTTCCTGCGTTTACCACAAGTTTTAATGGAGAAATATTACGAGGCTGAATATAAGTCAGTAAATGGACTGTATAAGCTTCACTGATATCGTGCTGCGATAAAGTGCCTTTGTTGGCGACATCAACAAAGTCATTCGCTTCAGCTAGTGCTTGAATAGCAAATAACCCTGTGTCACCACTAATCGGTTTAGAGTTTTCTCTTACCAGTTTTAAACCATTATAATCAATAGGGTTATGGCTTGCTGTAACCACAATACCCCCATCACATTTTAAATGGCTTGTCGCAAAATAAATATGCTCGGTACCTGCTAAACCTAAATCGATAACGTTCGTTCCACCATCCATCAAACCATTAGCAAGTGCCAACTTAAGCTCTTCACTGGTTAACCGAATATCTCCACCTACAACCACTTCCTTAGCCCCAGTATGCTGTGCAAATGCACGACCAATCCTATAGGCAATATCTGTGTTAAGCTCTTCACCTAACTTACCTCGAATGTCATAGGCTTTAAAGCAGGTTAGTTTCGAGTTGCCAGTTTCGTGCGACGCTGAACTTGGTGATGTAGATTTATTCATTATATTTTAACCTTTTTATAAAACTTGTGAGCACCTTTAATAATTACTCTATATTCTTTTTAGAAGCGTGCTTTAGGCGCGATCTTTTTCTGTCTTAAGTCGTAATAAAATTATCACCACAGAGAGGGAGCGCTTCGGTGGTAAAATGGGCTTGTTTGTTGACATTGCTCGAAGCTTCTCTTTTTCTTGACCTTGCTCGCTAGTCGATTCCCACTAATCGTTTCTTGATTCTTAACTCCTAATTGACAGCTTAAAACTTTTAACTCGTATCTGCCTTACGCTCTTCCGTATTTATCTTCAAAACGAACAATATCGTCTTCACCTAAGTAACTACCTGATTGCACTTCAATCATTTCTAAAGGTAATTTACCTGGGTTCTCTAAAGAATGTACTGCGCCAATAGGGATATATACTGACTGATTTTCACTCACTAACGTTGTGTCTTCATTAATAGTGACTTTGGCTGTGCCGGAAACCACTATCCAGTGCTCAGCACGATGATGATGCATTTGTACTGAAAGCTTAGCAGCAGGATTAACGGTAATGCGCTTAACCTGAAAACGCTCGCCTTTATCAACACTGTCGTATTTCCCCCAAGGACGGTAAACCTCACGATGAAGTGAGCTTTCAGGGCGTTGCTTATCTTTTAATTCATTAACGATATTTTTAACATCTTGTACTTGGTCTTTATCAGCAATTAATACCGCATCTGGGGTATCAATAACGACTAAATTATTAACCCCTAACGTTGCAATTAACTTATTTTGACTATGTAAATAACTATTTTTGGTATTATGTGCAATGACATCACCTTTAATCACATTTTGCTGTTCATCTTGATTACACACATCCCATAAAGCAGAATAAGAACCAACATCACTCCAGCCTGCATCAAGTGATACTACAACCGCTTCAGTAGTTTTTTCCATTACCGCATAATCTATTGACTCACTAGGGCAAGCTAAAAAGCTTTCGCTTTGTGGTCTTACAAAATCAAAATCTTGCTTAGCATCACTCATCGCTGCTTCACAGGCAGTTAGAATATCAGGTCTAAATTGCTTTAACTCTTCAATATAACGTGAGGCTTTGAATAAGAACATTCCGCTATTCCATAAATACTCGCCCGACGCTAAATATTGCTCAGCAGTTTCCGCATTAGGTTTTTCGACAAACTGCTCTACAGCAGCACTGCCCATTTCATTAGCATTGCCTTGTTTAATATAACCATAGCCAGTTTCAGCATGAGTTGGCACAATACCAAAGGTTACTAACTTACCTTCGTTGGCAGCTTTTGTAGCTACTTCAATCGCTTGATGGAATTTGGCTTCGTCTTTAATAACATGATCAGCGGCAAGCACTAGCAACAAGGCATCTTCGCCATTTTGTATCGCATTTAACGCCGCTAAAGCTACTGCGGGGGCGGTATTGCGTCCCTCGGGCTCAAGTAAAATTCTTGGGTGTTTGCAATGCGTTTGCTTAACTTGTTCTGCGACTAAGAAACGATGATCTTCATTACAGATAAATACTGCTGAATTTTGCCCAGATGGTACACGCGACAATGTATCTTGAAGCATAGAAGTATCGTTTACTAAGGGTAAAAATTGCTTTGGAAACTGCGCACGAGAAAGTGGCCATAAACGTGTGCCACTGCCACCACACATAATAACGGGAGATAAAGATAAAGCGCTCATGTTTCTGTTCCTGAATGCAAAGAGATTAATTGTATGGGAGAAATTCCCAAGGATAGGTATATATTAAGTCATACACTCAGGTAATTAAAGAAATAAGTTAAAAGCGCTTTAAGTTTCAAGCTATAAACTGTCAGTTAAAGAAAAAGAGAAAGCTGTAAGTTTCAAGCTATAAGTTTGGTCACATCAAAGCTCTATTCTGATGCTTGTCTTTGCCTCATTCGTCCTTTGGTAAATCTGTGGGCAAAATGGGCTTGTGTGAGCTTGTTCTCTTCTCGATTCCCGAAACTAAATTCCCGTTTATCACCTTCAAACTGACAGCTCAAAACGTTTGACAGCCTTTAAGCTATCCCCTTGTTCTAGTAGAAATTTTATCGTATATTAACTGAAAAATAATAAAGAGAACCAATAATGATCAGGATTGACAATATTTGTCGCGCCTATGGAAGTGGTGAAACTCAAGTACAAGCCCTATCCAATATAAACCTAACCATAGAAGAAAATGAATTTGTTGCCATCATGGGCACTTCTGGCTCAGGCAAGTCGACATTGATGAGTATTTTAGGCTGCCTCGATTCTCCAACTTCTGGTGAGTATTTTCTATCAGGTGAGTCAGTAAAAGACATCGACGATACTGAGCTTTCTTTCATTAGAAACACTAAAATAGGCTTCATCTTTCAAAGCTTTCATTTATTGCCACGCTTAACTGCCTTACAAAATGTTATTTTACCTTTAAGGTACACAGACACAGCACAAGAAAAAGCAGAGGCACGTGGTATTCAAATGTTGAAGAAAGTTGGCTTAGATGCTCGTTCACATCATAAACCTAATGAACTATCTGGTGGTCAACGCCAGCGTGTTGCCATAGCCCGTGCATTAGTGAATCACCCAAAGGTTATTTTTGCTGACGAGCCTACAGGCAATCTAGATAGTAAAACGTCTGTCGATATAATGAATTTATTGACCGAATTACATCAACAAGGTCAAACCATCGTTATGGTAACGCACGAAGAGGATATTGCCGAATATGCTTTACGCACTATTCGTATGAAAGATGGTATTGTTATTGAGGATACATTATGTTCAAAAGCATCTTAATTAATAGCCTCGTATTTTTAGCAATATCCTCTACGCCAGTCGTTATGGGGCAAGACAATTTCTTGTTATCTGGACGCATAAAGGCTAAAGACAATCAAACATTTTACTCACCTAAAACTGATTCATGGCAAGTTCAAGTTCAGTGGTTATTACCTGAAGGTGATATAGCAAAAAAAGGTGATTTAGTGGTCGTTTTCGATAGTGGGTCAATTCAAAGCGATATTGAACAAACCAAAGTGAATTTTCACAGTGCCGAAGAAGAGCTACATAAAATAGAAGGCAAAGTTGAGCAAGATTTACTTGAGGCAACCTATGCAAAAAAACGTAGCGCACTTTTGCTCGAAAAAGCAAAAATTGACGCTTCAATCGCAGTGACTCATATTAGTCGTTATGATTATGAAAAATACCAATTAGATTATGAGAAATCATTGTTGGCTCATGCCAAGGCTAAAGAAAAACTTGATCAAACAAAACTATCCAGCAAAGTAGCAATTGCCAAGCAAAAAATAAAAATAGCCAAACTCGCAGATCAATTAGAATACAAAGAGAACCGTTTGACGAAAATGGGCCTTAAAGCCGAACGAACAGGTCCTATTTTATATGGTATTCATCCTTGGACTGGCGAGAAGATATTTGTTGGTGCAACAGCGCAACCTGGTTGGAAAATAGCTGAAATCCCTTCTTTAAAAGGAATGTATATTGAGGCATGGGTACACGAGGTTGATTACCAATATTTATCATTAGATAAAGAGGCCTCACTTGTATTTGACGCTTACCCTAACAACAAGTTAACTGCTAAGCTTACTGATATCTCAACACAACCAGAATCGCAAAGAAGATGGGGCAATGACGTATATTTCAAAGCAACTTTTAACTTTAAAAATACCGATAACCTTAAGCTATTACCGGGTATGAGTGCCCTTCTAGAGTTTGTAGGAGTGACTAAATAATGCCATACAAAACAACGATAAAATGCCTTGTTAAATGGGTTATCACAACAATATTCATCTTATCCCTGCAAGCATGTAATACAGAGTCTCGTTCACTCGAAAAAGAACAATCTCTAAATACATCCAAACAAGTAATATCTGCTAGTGGTGAACTCGAGTCTAAGACCACTGCGGTTATGGGTCCTCCTTCTGTAAAACACATGTGGCAATATCAAATAAAACAGCTCATACCTGAAAATACTAAAGTGAAAAAGGGAGATGTCATTGCCGTTTTCGATAGTAAAAATATTTTTGAGCGCTTGGTAGATAAACAAGCTGAATTAGAAAATACCATTAAAAAACTAGAAAATAAAAATCTAATTGAAGCCAATAATAATAAAAAGTTCATTCTCGACGTAGCTGAAAAACAAATGCAATTTGAAAAAGCCAAGCGTAAATTTGAAATTGTCGATAATTCTCGTTCAGACAATGATCGTTTAAAAGCACAAATAGATCATACAATTGCCGAAAATGATTTATTTTTAGCGCAAAAAAAATTGGACTTTCATCATAAAAATACCCTTTTGAATGTAAATTTAGCAAAAGCAAGAATTGACCGTTTCACTAATCAGGTTAACGATATTAAAAGCGATATTGAAAAACTTACTTTAACCGCCCCTATAGACGGTATGGTGATCTACCAAGAGCGATGGGATGGAGAAAAACCAGCGGTTGGCGAGAGCATTAATTTTGGCCAAACAATTCTCCAACTTGCTGTTATAGAGGATATGCAGTTAAAAGCACAAATTGCTGAAGCTGACAGTGGCAAAGTTTATATCGGACAAAAAGTTAAAATAACCTTAGATGGCACTCCAAAATTAGTTACTCAAGGCAAAGTATCTGCTCTTGGTAGGGTCTTTCGCAATAACACAGCACAAGATAGACGGCGTATTATTGATGTACTAATTGAGCTAGACGAAAGCGATCTTGATAAGAATATAGAAAATAATGCGATGCGACCCGGTATGACAGCACGTATAGAGCTGCAAGTGAAGCAAGGGAGTAGTATGGCTCATGATTAAACCTAAAGATTCCAAAAAAATGAGTATCACTTTCTTAATAGCAGCTATCAGCTTAACCGGTTGTAATGAAAAAGTGGAACCAGAGCTTTTATATACAATTAACAAGCAAACTTTTAGCATTGATGTGCCTGCTAAAGGTGAGTTTTTTGCTGCCAAAGCAACGGTTATCAGCGCTCCTTTATCCAGGCGTGGAATGCAAAATATCGCTTGGTTAGCACCTGAATTTTCACATGTTAAAAAGGGTGATATTGTCGCTCGTTTCGACGGCGATGCCATGTTTAAAGAGAGTCATGATAAACAATTTGATTTACAGCTGAATGTGCAAGAGATTATTGAAAAAAAAGGCCACTTAGAAATGCAGCTCGAAGAAATCAATAAAGACATCAGTTTAATTTCTCAAGAAACTCAATTTGCTCAAAACTTTACCATCGATGACGTAAGAATAAGAGCAAAAATAGAGATTCTTGATGAGCTACAAAATACCGAGTTTTTATTAGCAAAAGAGCAATATTTAAATTGGCAAATTGACAGTTTTAGTAAAAGTTCTGAAGGCGAAATGAGCTTACTAACGATGCAAAAAGCACAAAACCAGAACAAAATTAAAATACTCCAGGACAGCCTGTCTCAGCTTGAAGTAAAAGCTCCACACGATGGCTTACTTACCTATCAAGCTAATTGGCGTGGTGAAAAACCGCTTGTAGGGCAATCTATTTGGCCTGGCAGTAAAATTGGAGAGTTACCTGACACAAACGAAATGAAAGCCAAGCTACACGTTTATGAAAACGAAGCTATTGGCTTAACCCCTGATAAAGAAGTAACCTTTTATTTAAACGCCAATGCCGATGTTCTTTACAAAGGAAAAATAGAGTCTGTTGCTAAATTCCCTCAATCGATTAAGCGTGGCGACCCTCAAAAGTATTTTGAGGTGATTATTACCTTGAATCAGCAGCATCCTTTGCTGTTTGTCCCCGGTGGTAAACTTGAAGCAACTATCCATGTTTCTCGAGAGAAAGACAAAATAATTATTCCTCTACAAAGCGTTTTTAAAGATGAAAAGCAGTCTTTTGTGTATTTGTATAACAATGGTGAATATACAAAAACAGTTGTAACATTAGGTGATGTAAGTTTAAGCCATGCAGAAGTTACATCTGGCTTAAGTAATAGCCAAAAAATTGCGCTTTTTAATATTAATATGAGGGATAAGGCATGAATATAACTGCTTTATTTTTTGATGCTTGTAGTGAATTAGCACAACACAAATTAAGAACGTTACTCACCTTACTCGGCATGATTTTTGGTGTTGGTGCCGTCATTGCAATGTTAAATATTGGCGAAGGGGCTGAAAAAGAAGCCATGAAGATGATATCTACCATGGGCTTACATAACCTGATTATTGAAGCCAAAACTTTTGAAACCGATGAACTAAAAGAACAACGTAAACATTCTACAGGACTAAGTATTCGCGATGGTGAGGTGAGTGTTAAATCTCTTCCTTTTGTAACGGATTACAGCGCTCAAAAACTCGTCGATACTTACATTATTTTTAGTGCGTATGGTAAAAGTGACGGTAAAGCGACAGGTGTTAGCCCGAGCTTCTTCGATTTATCAAAATTGACTTTAGCGCAAGGAAGAATACTTACTCAATCAGATAATAAAAATTTCACGCAAGTTGCACTACTAGGAGCGACAACAGCAAAGCAACTTTTTCCAAACGGCAACGCTGTTGGTCAAAATATTAAAATTAATCACTTGTGGTTTAAAGTTGTAGGTGTTTTAGAAGCCACTTTTCTTAAAAAGGATGATTTTCAAGGTATTAAGTTAGGTGGCGAACAACACCAAGTTTTCATTCCATTTAAAGTTGCTATTCATAAGTTCCCTCACAAACAATTAAACAGTGAGGTGACCAGTTTAAAGCTCAAATTAACCAAAGAAGTAGACCCGGTTCAGGCAGCTAAAGCAGTAAGCCATTTATTAGAACGCCGGCATAACGATGTTGATGACTATAACTTAATTGTTCCTGCTGCGCTTTTAGCTCAACAGAAACAAACCCAGCAAATATTTAATATTGTGATGTCTTGCGTAGCAGGAATCTCTCTTCTTGTTGGCGGTATAGGCATTATGAACATTATGTTAGCCACGGTATTAGAGAGAACCAAGGAAATAGGTTTATTACGCGCCATTGGTGCAACACAAAAAGATATACAGCTACAATTCATGTCAGAAAGTTTTACCATTTCCATTATGGGTGGCGTTTTAGGTATAGTTTTTGGATTGATTTTATCTGAGTTAATCGCTTTTTATTCTGAATGGTCTGTGTCATGGTCGCTAAACGCTATTGTATTATCATTTAGTATTTGCGCCATGGTTGGTTTAGTTTTTGGGGTTTACCCTGCGATTAAAGCATCGAAGTTGAATCCAATCGAGGCGTTGCAAAGTGACTAGAGATAGAAAAAGAGACAGCTGTAAGGTTCAAGCTGGAAGTACTTTTCCTCGTGCAACACCTGAATGATCACAGTTCAAAAATTGTAGCTGCGTTCCTTTATTGTCTGTTGAGCTAAGGCTTTGATATATTTATCACCAGCAATATGAAATGTGTGTGGTTCTAAGACTTCTTGAACGCAAATAACACTAATAACCGGTAATTTTAAACAATGCATATACAGTTCTACATCAAGCGTTCAATTTAACATACAGCCGCATGTTAAATCCGATTGATGCGAATTAATTTTTATAAAATATGGCGGTAGATTAGCAATATGCAGTTAAATAAATCATGTGAAACGGATTAAAGCGCTATAAATAGAGGTTTTATGGTATAACTTAAGGCTGCCAATTATATTAAACAGCCTTTTATATTGTGTTAAATAGACAACAAATGAGATTAAAATTTAAAAAAATGCTCTTGATAGACTTTTAATTCTGCTATTGACTCTTTAATATCGTCAAGCGCAAGGTGTGCACCTGTTTTCACAACCTTATCCAAAAGTTCTGGCTTCCATCGGCGAGCAAGTTCTTTCACCGTGCTGACATCGATATTGCGATAATGAAAGTAATCTTCGTATTCGCGCATATATTTATTAATGAAACGTCTGTCTTGTCCTATGCTGTTTCCGCACATGGGTGACTTTCCTTTGGGAACGTATTGAGATACAAATGCAATTGTTTGTGCCGTTGCCTGCTCAATAGTTATCGTACTCTCTTTGCAACGCTGGGTTAAACCAGACTTACCATGGTGATCAATACACCATTCATTCATATTATCAAGCACTTCATCACTTTGATGAACAGCAAAAGTAGGCCCTTGGGCAAGGATATTCAATTCGCTATCGGTGATAATGGTGGCTATTTCTAGGATAACGTCAACTTCAGGTTCTAACCCTGTCATTTCAAGGTCAAGCCAGATTAAGTTTGTGTCGCAAATTGTCATAAAATTCCTTTAAAAATTGAGCAAGCAATAAGTACCGAATATAAGTATAATACGCTAGAATTAACTAGGATCAATTAAAATGATGAATTCTTGTGGTTAAAGCAAAAAAACTGACCAAAGGTCAAAAACGCCGTATAAAAGCTAACCATGATAAAAGGTTAACTAAAAATAGTCGTGCAAAAAATACCGATGCCGATATGCAGTGGGGTGAAGGTGATTTATCGCAAGCGCAAGAAGGTACTGTAATTAGCCGCTTTGGGCAACATGCAGATGTAGAAGGTCATGACGGCATTGTTTATCGTTGTAACATGAGACGTGCTATTTCCTCTCTTGTATGCGGCGATAAAGTACTTTGGCGTTTAGGCAAAGAAGTTTTACAAGATGGCAGCCAAAGGACACTCGACTCGCAAACTGAATTAACAATAGATGCTATAAAGCAATCTTCAAAGTCATCATCTAAAGTAACGGGCATTATTGAGGCAGTTCAAGAACGAAGCTCTGTATTAAGCCGTCCTGATGTATACGATGGTGTAAAGCCTATTGCTGCTAATATCAGCCAAATTTTGATTATTTCCTCTGTGCTACCTGTATTTAATGCTGATATAATCGATCGTTACTTAGTTGCGGCCGAACAAACACATATAACGCCCGTTATTGTTTTAAACAAAATGGACTTATATGACACATTAGAGGAAGCTACTAAGACAGAGATCGAAGAGCAACTTAATATTTATAAGAAAATCGGCTATCAAATATTGTATGCCAGTAGTGAATCAGGTGAAGGCTTAACCGAATTAAAAAAACAGCTAGCCGAACATACTAGTATATTTGTTGGTCAGTCAGGGGTTGGTAAATCAACCTTAGTGAACGCTTTATTACCTGAATTAGCTTTAGCGACTAAGCAGGTATCTCAAAATTCAGGGTTAGGTCAACACACCACTACAGTGGCAAGATTATTTCACTTTAATAAGGGGGGTGATCTAATTGACTCTCCTGGTATCCGAGAATTTGGTTTATGGCATTTATCACCTGAACAGGTTTGTAATGGCTTTATCGAATTTGAAGATTTTTTAGGTTTATGCAAGTTTAGAGATTGTAAACACGAAAAAGATCCTGGTTGCGCCTTAGTTGCAGCAACACAAAAAAAACAAATAGACCCTAAGCGTTTAGCAAGCTTTCAACGCATATTAGCAAGCTTAGGTGAGAATAAATTAACATCTAGATTTAATGATTAAGGAAAAAAAGTGACAAACCCAACTTCAAAGAATAGTACGACGGACAAAATTAAAATTACATTGCAATACATGATGCCTAAGCACGCTTTATCGCGCTTGGTAGGAAAGTTTGCTGCAGCCAAAATGGGTTGGTTAACCACTAAAGCAATCGCATGGTTTATTAAAGCTTATAAAATTAATATGAGCGAAGCTAAATTAAAAAATGCGACTGACTTTGAAACTTTTAATGACTTTTTCACACGTGAACTTGAAGAAGGAGCGCGCATGATTGATAACGATCCAGCTACACTGTGTTATCCTGTAGATGGCGCTATTAGCCAACAAGGTGATATTGTTGAGGGTAAACTTATTCAAGCAAAAGGCTTTGATTATAGTTTAACGTCGTTACTTGGTGGAGATGTAAGAACCTCAGCGCCATTCCAACAAGGCAAGTTCTCTTGTATTTACCTCGCGCCTAAAGACTATCACCGTATCCATATGCCTATGGCAGCAACATTACGTGAAATGATTTATGTACCGGGCGAGTTGTTTTCTGTAAACCCTTTAACGGCTAGTAATGTGCCTGATTTATTTGCTCGCAATGAACGCGTTGTAACGGTATTTGATACGGAGCATGGCCCGCTTGCAATGGTACTTGTTGGTGCGACGATTGTTGCCAGCATAGAAACAACTTGGGCCGGCACCATAACGCCACCAGCCGGTAAAGATATCTGCAGATGGCAATATCCTGCAACAGGTCCAGATACAATTACCTTTGAGAAAGGTGATGAAATGGGCCGATTTAAACTTGGCTCTACTGTTGTAAGTGCTTTTGCACCTAACATGATTGATTTTGTTGAATCAGCTGGCCCAGAAACGGTAACCAGATTAGGTGAGCTATACGGAAACATTCCTGGAAAAAACTAAGGTTTGTAGTTAAAGGGGCGATTTACACTTTTTTTAAGTGAACAGCGTCAGCAACTGATAGCTCACAACTCCTTCATAATATTAAGTAAAAAAAATGTTAAAGCAATGTTAAAAATAAAAGGTTGCTCATTAATCAAACTAGCGATAGGATGTAGTTATAAAAAATACGATTGATTTCGTAACAAAGTAAGCTAATATGTAAAGAGTGACCTATCGCAATAGCTATATATAGATATTAATAATAAACATTACTTAGTAGTAAGCAGGAAGGAAAGTTTTATGGCGCGTGTAATTTCAGGTAATAAACCTACAGAAGCAGAGCTCACCTTGTTAAATGTTTTATGGAAAATGGGGCCAGCAACTGTAAGGCAAATTCACGAAATGGTGAATACAAGCCATAAAACAGGTTACACCACTGTTTTAAAAATATTGCAAATAATGCATGAAAAGTCTCTCGTTATAAGAGATGAAACAAATAGAGCACACATTTATGCAGCAGCAAACAGTGAAACGCATACACAAACATCATTAATAAAAGATTTAATTTCTAAAGCGTTCGGCGGATCAACATCAAAACTTGTCATGAGAGCACTTGATGACTCTACCAGCGCAGAAGAAATAAACGATATACGTAAACTACTAAATAGCCTAGAGAAGTAATTATTTAGATAAGATAAACCAAGCAGTTAAATTTATAACGACCTAGTGAATAAATATATGTTAACTCAATTATTTAATAATCCAGCACTATACAGCTTAGCATTAACTTTATTGCATTTTTTATGGCAAGGATTTCTTATCGCCCTTGTTTTAAAATCTATTTTACTGCTCGTTCCTAAAGAGAAATCCTTAACGAGATACACCGTTTCTTCATTAACGATGTTAGCAACATTAATTACGCCGTTAATTACCTTTTATGTTATCTATTCCAGTATCGCAACTAATACCTCTACAGAAGACGCGCAAACACAACTCGCTTTCTTAATGAGTGAGATGAACTCACAAAGATCATGGTTTGATTACCAAGCCCTAATGACAGCATTACCAGAGTTCCTTACCTTTATATTGCCGTACATTTCAGTCGCATGGTTTGTAGTCGTTTCTTGCTTGTCACTTAAACTGCTTGTTGAGCTTAATAACGTCAATAAACTACCTAAAACTGGCACTGTCGCGCCAGAATCAGAACTTGCTGAACGCTTTCAATTACTTGCTAAACAAATTGATTTAAAAAGAGTACCCAAGTTACTTATTTCATTGCACGTTGGTGTGCCAATGGTTATTGGCTGGTTAAAGCCTGTGGTTTTATTGCCAGCAAGCATGGTAACAGGCTTGAATAATGCTCAACTGGAAATGCTACTTTTACATGAGCTTGCTCATATTCGCCGCCATGACTACCTCGTAAATTTCTTCCAGACGCTTGTAGAAATTCTGTTTTTCTTCCATCCAAGTATTCACTGGATCTCAAGACAAATGAGAAATGAAAGAGAATACTGTAGTGATGATATTGCGGTAAAACATTGTGGTGATGCGATAGCTTATGCCCACACATTAGCTGACACAGCCGCTTTACACCATGCCTCACCTAGTTACTGTGACAAGCATGCGCATACAATCCCTGAACTTGCTATGGCTGCTTCTGGTGGCGATTTAAAACAGCGCATAGTACGTTTAGTAAATCATCACTGTACTCCTAAGAAAGACATAGGAAAGTGGTTTGCCGCTGCCAGTATTATTTCAACCGTGTTATTTATTTCCAGCCAATCTTTAATTGGTGTAAGTAACTTAGCCTTTGAAAGTAAAAGTCAAAAGACGGCAAAAAATTTTTATCTGGAAACATTTCCATCAAGTAATAATTTTAACTCGCTTAACGGCGAATTATTAGAAGAAAACAATAATAATTTTGCGGAACCTGCTTTGACTACAATTGCTGGCAGCTTATTAAAAAATACACATAACAATAAAAATATAGATTCATATAAAGAGGACTATTTAGTAAAAGAAATAGAGCCTTCATCTGTCTCAGATGTAACAGAATCAACAAGCAATATCGCATCTGTATCTAAAAAGACCAGTCAAGTCGACATAAAAAAAACACAAAGGACTAATGACAACATAGTGCTTGCTAAGAAAAAACAACGAGTTAAAGACGAAGCCTTAGCATCGATTACTAAAAAAGTTACGCCTGTTAAGCTTGCTAAACAGACTAAAAAAATCTCTGATAAGACATTAGAAAATAGTTTGTACCAGAAAGTAATTCATAAGCCTTCGTTAAATGAAACACTATCAAAGCAAACTACACAGCAGCTTTCTCCAAAAGAAGAAACATATCAAGTAGCAACGAGTAATAAACCTAAGACAACTGTTTTTGATGAAAAAACCGTGTCGCAAGGGCTTATCACCCATAACACGCCAGCAGTTCACATAAACAATACATTGGCGATCATAGAGTCTGCTTCTGAGTCTAGATTAACAGAGCAAATCATTGCGTTCGACAAAGGCAATAACCTTGCGCAAGCTTCTATCACTGAACAACACTTGTTGGCTATAAAAACCCAATTAAATAAAGTCTCTTTGTCAAACAACTTACCACCGTCAGAGATAAAAACCTTAGACAAGCAAGCCGAGCAAAAGCCTAACAAACCTGTTTTATTAATAGCTAAAGAGCTTAAAGTGGTTAACCCTGTTTACCCAAGCATGGCTAAACGTAAAGGTATTGAGCTTGAAGTAAAAGTTAACTTTACAATCGATGTAGACGGTCACATCAAAAATATTCATTTTGCTAGACAAAGCAAGTTGAACTACTTTAAGAGCTCAATCAAGTCAGCTATTAGACAATGGAAATATGTCCCTGCGAAATTAAACAATCAGCCTATTGAAAGTAATATGTCGAAAATATTTTCTTTTAATTTACAAAGCTAATATCCATTCCATTAAAAATAACTGTTCTAGTAGTTAATGGACTTGGTATAAATATTAATTTATATTCTATTTAGTTAACAAATAAAGTAATCTCTCAGACTTTGCCGTGCTA
>CAWVWK010000039.1:0-18718 GCA_963933725.1 uncultured Colwellia sp. | reverse complement strand
TTGACACAAAAGTTGACTTATGGTTCAACTTAGCAAGCATATCATAATGAGTTAATGAATATATCAAATGATAAACTCTATATGTAAAGGTATGGATTATTGAACAGCTGAGCACTTGTTGTTTTATATATTTTACAAAAGAGAATACTACACTCAACTGATTATAGACTTAAACCTCAAGTAACTAGGGACGAGTGTTCTCATCGAATTACACAGGTTACGCGAATTAAGAGGCTTTTTGAGTTAGAACATAGACCTAGAGACTGAGATTAGAGAGTAGCCCGTTTTACCCAAAGATGACAAAGAGAAAGCTCAAAACTTTTTGCGCTTTGCTTGTAAGGATAAATCCTCACCTACAAGCAAAACGAGCACTGATAACTGCCTATATTTTTCGTTATCAAAAGAAATAAGTTAAAGGTGATATAAGAAGGGTGAAAATCTAATTTAGAGTGAATGTTCTATAATTTATATTTATGCTTACTATAAATTTAATAAATATATATCAGTGTTGTAGAGGTGTTTTTTTGGCTTGGAGTTGTGTGAAAATCGTACTTTTTTATGTTTTTAAGACATAAAAAAAGCAGCGAACGCTGCTTTTTTATCAAGATATATCACATAAAATAGTTGGGAATTATTCTATTTTTTGTTTAATGGAACAAATTTTCTGTTGATTTCACCAGTATATTTTTGACGAGGTCGGCCAATTTTTTGTCCTGGTTGAGATAACATCTCATCCCAATGAGAAATCCAACCAACTGTTCTCGACATAGCGAAAATAACAGTGAACATGCTTCTTGGAATGCCAATAGCTTTTAAGATAATACCTGAGTAGAAATCTACGTTAGGGTATAGTTTTTTCTCAATAAAGTAAGGGTCTTCTAAAGCAACTTTTTCTAATGCCATAGCAACGTCAAGTAACGGATCCTTAACACCGAGCTCTTTAAGAACTTGATGACAAGATTCACGCATTACAGTAGCTCTTGGGTCGAAGTTCTTGTATACACGATGGCCAAAGCCCATTAAACGGAAAGAATCATTCTTATCTTTAGCGCGCGCTACAAATTCGTCTACACGGTCTAATGTACCAATCTCTTCAAGCATGATTAAACAAGCTTCGTTTGCACCACCGTGCGCAGGTCCCCATAAAGAAGCAACACCGGCTGCGATACACGCATAAGGGTTAGCACCAGAAGAACCAGCTAATCTTACTGTAGAAGTAGAAGCGTTTTGTTCGTGATCAGCATGAAGTGTGAAAATTTTGTCCATTGCGTTTGCAATAACAGGGTTAACTTTATATTCCTCAGCAGGTACAGAGAACATCATGTGTAGGAAGTTTTCAGCATAACTTAATTCGTTACGTGGATATACAAAAGGTTGCCCCACGCTGTATTTGTATGCCATCGCTGCAATAGTAGGCATCTTAGCAATTAAGCGGTGTGCACTACGTTTACGTTGAGCAGCATCTTCAATGTCTAAGTCGCTATGGTAGAAAGAAGATAAAGCACCAACAACACCACATACCATTGCCATAGGATGTGCATCTGGTACAAAACCATGGAAGAAATGAGCTAGTTTTTCATGAACCATTGTGTGATTGGTGATAATGCTTGAAAACTCTTCGTATTGCTCTTTTGTAGGCGCGTCACCATTTATTAAAAGGTAACAAACCTCAAGGTAATCAGCGTCATTTGCTAAGTTTTCAATAGGGTAACCACGGTATTCTAAAACACCTTTATCACCATCAATGTAGGTGATTGATGACTCACATGAAGCAGTAGCTAAAAAACCTGGGTCATATGTGAAGTACCCTTTACTGCCTAATGCTCTAATGTCGATAACATCTTTACCTGCAGTGCCTTGTAGAATAGGTAGTTCAGCGACTTCTTTACCGTTAACTTTTAGTGTGGCTACTGATTCAGCCATAATTTTTATCCCCTATAATTTATGATTTACAATTTTGTTCGTTCCAGTCGACGTGAACTGTAAAAGTTGCGTAGTGTATGAAAGTAAAAAACGCACCTTGTCACCCAAATAATTATGAATTGGAAAAACGAGGTCGTACATTCTACCTTAATTTTTTTAAGAAATGTAATAGACATTTTACGAATGACAAAAAAAAGGAGAAAATGAATGATAAAATTAAAGATATTATTTATTTCGTAAGCTTGAAAAATTGTATTCTTGGAGTTCTAAAGATATAATCAGGGGGTTCGATTACCTTGTATGTATTCGTTTTTAGTAATTTTTGTAAAAAAGTCTAAGATTAAGTACTAAGGCACAAACATTGAAGTTGAAAAACATCCGTCTAAGACGAAAGTTTTAGACGAATAGTTTAGCTAATTAGCTTTAGCTAGGTTAGGATGTTGCGGAATTTGGCTAGGAAGCCAGTATTGAACAAGTGGGAGTTATAAACTACGAAGCATTATTTTATGCCAATAGAAGTTGTAGGTATTAAAATAAGTGCTTTGTTATTGTAAATAACTCATAAGTCATAATAAAAAGTTGAAGGCCCTCGAGCTACTTAGGCAACAATTGTGAAAAAACAACGTCCTGTAAATCTAGATTTAACGACGATAAAGATGCACGCTTCTGCAAACGCTTCTATTTTACACCGTATTTCTGGTGTAATAATGCTGTTTGCTATCGGAATCTTATTGTGTACATTATCAACATCTCTTTCTTCTCAAGAAGGATTCACCCTCATCCAAGACTACCTCAACGGGTTTTTCTTTAAATTTATCATTTTCGGTTGCCTATCTGCACTGACTTACCACTTACTCGCTGGTATCCGTCATTTGTTTATGGATTTAGGTCATTTCGAAGAATTAGCATCTGGAAATACAAGTGCTAAAGTTTTAATGATTACCTGGTTAGCAGTATCAGCTGTTATAGGAGTTTGGTTATGGTAAACGTCGTCGCATCTGCAGGCCGAAACGGTACGCATGATTTCCTTCTGTTAAGAGCTAGTGCAATTATTTTAGCGTTATATACCTTGCTACTTGCAGGCTTTTTTATCGTTACACCTACAGTTACTTATGCTGTTTGGCTTAGTTTTTTTGCTTTTATGCCAGTTAAAATTGCAACAATGTTAGCGCTATTCGCTTTACTCGTTCACGCAAGAATTGGTATTTGGCAAGTGTTATCTGATTACGTTAAGCCTCCCTTCTTACGCGGTGCTTTGCAATTTATTGTTTCTGTTTTTCTTATAGCCTACGTATTGTTTGGCTTTTCTATAGTGTGGGGTGTATAAGTGAGCGTTCCTATTCGTGAATTTGACGCCATAGTAATTGGCGCAGGCGGCGCAGGTATGCGCGCTGCATTAGCAATCTCTGAGTCGGGCAAATCTTGTGCCTTAATCTCAAAAGTTTTTCCTACTCGTTCTCATACCGTATCAGCTCAAGGCGGTATTACCGTTGCCCTTGGTAACGCGCATGAAGATCATTGGGAGCAACACATGTATGACACGGTTAAGGGAAGCGATTATATCGGCGACCAAGACGCAATCGAATACATGTGTAAAACTGGCCCAGAGTCAGTAATAGAATTAGAGAATATGGGCTTACCTTTTTCTCGTACTGAGCAAGGCAAAATTTATCAACGCCCATTTGGCGGTCAATCTAAAAACTTTGGCGGTGAACAAGCTGCTCGTACAGCTGCAGCAGCGGACCGAACAGGTCATGCATTATTACACTGTTTATATCAGCAAAACGTTAAGAACAAAACCAACGTATATTCTGAGTGGTATGCACTAGATCTTGTAAAAAACAGTGATGGGCATGTTGTCGGTACAACAGCAATTTGTATCGAAACAGGTGAAATTGTTTACTTTAAAGCACGTGCAACCGTTTTAGCTACTGGTGGTGCGGGTAGGATTTTCGCTTCTACAACCAATGCTCATATTAATACCGGTGATGGTGTTGGTATGTCACTACGTGCTGGCATTCAAATGCAAGACATGGAAATGTGGCAGTTCCATCCGACAGGTATTGCAGGTGCTGGTACCTTAGTAACTGAAGGTTGTCGTGGCGAAGGTGGTTATCTTCTTAATAAAGATGGCGAACGTTTCATGGAACGTTATGCTCCTAATGCTAAAGATTTAGCGGGTCGTGATGTTGTTGCCCGTTCAATGATGACTGAAATTCGTGAAGGTCGTGGTTGTGACCATCCTCAATATGGTCCACATATCAAGCTTAAACTTGATCATTTAGGTCGCGAAACACTTTATAAACGCTTACCTGGTGTTTGTGAGTTATCTAAAACGTTTGCGCACGTTGATCCTGCTGATGAGCCAATTCCTGTCATTCCTACCTGTCACTACCAAATGGGTGGTGTACCTTGTAATGTTAATGGTCAGGCAATTAGTATTGCAGCAGATGGTACTGAAACCATCGTTGAAGGTTTATTCGCTGTAGGTGAAATCGCTTGTGTGTCAGTGCATGGCGCTAACCGCTTAGGCGGTAATTCATTACTAGATTTAGTTGTTTTTGGTCGTGCTGCAGGTAACTTCTTAGGTCAATACTTAAATGATACTGAGTTTGGTAAAGAAGCATCAGAGTCTGATATAGAAAAGGCTCTGGCGCGTACTAAGCGCTGGGAAAATTCTACCGGTGGTGAAGACCCTATTCAAATTCGTAAAGATTTACAGAAATGTATGCAATTTAACTTCTCGGTATTTCGTGATGGTGATGCCATGGCCGAAGGAATGAAAGAGCTTGAAGCAATTCGTGAACGTCTAAATAATGCCTACTTAGATGATAAATCATCAGATTTTAATACTCAACGAATTGAATGCTTAGAGCTTGATAACTTGATGGAAACTGCTTTTTGTACTGCAAAAGCAGCTAACTTTCGTACAGAATCTCGTGGTGCTCATGCTCGTAACGATTTTCAAGACCGTGATGATGAAAATTGGTTATGTCACTCTATTTACACGCCAGAGTCTCAAGATATGTCGAAACGTGATGTAAATATGAAACCCACTCATCGTGAAGCTTTCCCACCAAAAGCTCGTGTTTACTAAGGAGAACAACGTGACTAATAAAACAACAACACAGTTATTTTCTATTTACCGTTATAATCCTGATGTAGATGCAAAGCCATACATGAAAGATTACGAATTAGAAGTCCCTAAGGGATCTGATTTGATGGTACTTGATGCACTTATACTGTTAAAAGAGAAAGATTCAAGTTTATCATTTCGCCGTTCATGCCGAGAAGGTGTTTGTGGTAGTGATGGTATGAATATGAATGGTAAAAATGGCTTAGCTTGTATAACGCCATTATCAGACTTGAAATCTAAAACTATTGTTCTACGCCCGTTACCAGGTCTACCTGTGGTGCGAGATTTAATCATAGATATGACTCAATTCTATGAACAATATGAGAAAATTAAGCCTTACTTGATTAACGATGCTCAACAACCAGCTCGTGAAAACATACAGACAATCGAAGAACGTGACAAACTAGACGGTCTTTATGAATGTATATTATGTGCATGTTGCTCGACTTCTTGTCCTTCATTTTGGTGGAATCCTGATAAATTTATTGGACCAGCCGGTTTGTTGCATGCTTACCGCTTCTTAATTGATAGCCGTGATACGGCAACAGAAGAACGTTTAGATGGCCTACAAGATGCATACAGTGTGTTTCGTTGTCATGGGATCATGAACTGTGTTGACGTTTGTCCTAAAGGGCTTAACCCAACAAAAGCAATTGGTCATATAAAATCAATGCTTTTAAGCCGAGCTGTATAAGCTCTCCTTTTTAGCATGAAAAAGGCCTAATTAATTCTTTAGGTCTTTTTGTTTTAATTTCAGTGGCTTTTTAAGATGCCATTGACTTAAATAAGAATACAAACAGGGTGACCAGTCGCTGTAATCAAAGAGCATATTTATTTGCTCAGTATTGAGTAACCGGTTATATTTTTTAATTGCTTTCCCATCAAAGGAACAAGGCAATGCCAGAAGGTGTAATGAAGGCTTGGTTAGAGTCTTCCCATTTAAACGGTGGTAACATCGTTTATATTGAAGAGTTGTACGAATCATATTTAGATAATTCTGAATCGGTAACGGAAGAGTGGCGTGAAATTTTCTCGAATCTTCCTAAAGTAGAAGGTAGTGAGGCAGAATATCGTCACAGTGCAATCCGTGAAGAGTTTAAAGTTTTAGCTAAAGAGGCGAAAAAGCAAGTTGTTGCAAGTAGCACCGATGTTAAACAAGTTAAAATTCTGCAGCTTATAAATGCTTATCGAGTTCGCGGTCATCAAAATGCCAACTTAGATCCACTAGGTTTATGGCAACGCGATAAAGTGCGTGACTTACAATTGTCACACCACGACTTATCTGAAAATGATTTCGACAATACCTATCATGTAGGCTCTTTTGCTGTTGAACAAGACAGTATGAAACTTGCCGAATTATACAAACAGCTTAAGAGCACTTATTGTGGCTCTATAGGGGCTGAGTATATGCACATTACCTCAACCGATGAAAAACGTTGGATACAAAAACGTTTAGAGTCTGTTCAAGGTAAAGCTGTTTTATCTGCACAAGAAAAAATGGAAATCTTTAAGGGATTAGTTGCAGCGGATGGTTTAGAAAAATACCTTGGTGCAAAATTTCCAGGTGCTAAACGCTTCTCACTTGAAGGTGGTGACTCTTTAGTTCCTTTATTGAAAGAATTAATAACACGTGCAGGCTCTGCAGGTACTAAAGAAGTCGTTATTGGGATGGCTCACCGTGGCCGTTTGAATGTTCTTGTCAATGTCATGGGTAAAAACCCTTCTAAATTATTTGATGAATTCGCTGGTAAGCATGATGATGTTTCTAGCTCTGGTGATGTAAAATATCACCAAGGTTACTCGTCTGATTTCGTAACACCAGGTGGCAACGTGCATTTAGCACTTGCGTTTAACCCTTCTCATCTTGAAATCGTTAACCCAGTAGTTATTGGTTCAGTTCGCGCAAGAGCGGACAGAAGAGATGAAAAAGGTGGTTCAGTTCTACCAGTTACTATTCACGGTGATTCTGCTATTGCAGGACAAGGTGTTGTACAAGAAACTTTTAATATGTCTCAAGCTAGAGCATTTAAAGTCGGTGGTACAGTACGTATTGTTATCAATAACCAAGTTGGTTTCACAACAGCTAAGCCAGAAGACACACGAAGTGGTGAATACTGTACAGAAATCGCTAAAATGGTTCAGGCACCTATTCTTCATGTAAATGGGGATGATCCTGAGGCTGTTATTTTAGCAACACAAATTGCCTTAGATTACCGTAATGAATTTAAACGCGATGTCGTTATCGATTTAGTGTGTTATCGCAGACATGGGCATAATGAAGCTGATGAGCCAAGTGCAACACAGCCATTAATGTATAAAATTGTTAAAAAGCACCCAACACCACGCCAAATTTATGCCGACCAGTTACTTAAAGAGGCTAGCGTCGACAAAGCGCAACTAGATAACTATACGTCATACTATAGAAAGCTTCTTGATGAAGGCCAATGCACTGTTGAACAATGGCGAGCAATGAGTGAACATTCTGTTGATTGGACACCTTATCTTGGTCACGACTGGGATGATGACTACGACAAAGAGATCTCTCTTGAAAGCATTAAATCTTTAGCAGCCAAAGTTTCGACTTACCCTGAAAACCATGTTATTCATTCTCGAGTGAAGAAAATTTACGACGATCGCGCCAAAATGGCTAGCGGCGAGAAAATGCTTGACTGGGGGATGGCAGAAAACCTAGCCTACGCTTCAATTGTTGATGACGGGCAACGCGTTCGTATCACCGGGCAAGACTCAGGTCGAGGAACGTTTTTCCACCGTCACGCTGTATTGCATAACCAAGATGATGGTAGCACGTATTTACCGCTAAAAAATATTCGACAAGGGCAGGGTGCTTTTGATGTTCATGACTCGGTACTTTCAGAAGTATCCGTGTTAGCTTTTGAATATGGCTATACAACGGCAGAACCGTCTGGTTTAACAATTTGGGAAGCACAATTTGGTGATTTTGCTAACTGTGCACAAGTGGTTTTCGACCAATTTATTAGTTCAGGTGAACAAAAGTGGGGCCGTTTATGTGGTCTAACTATGTTGCTACCACATGGCTATGAAGGTCAAGGTCCTGAGCATTCTTCAGCGCGTTTAGAAAGATTTTTACAACTTTGTGCTGATCACAATATGCAAGTATGTGTTCCGTCAACCCCGGCACAAGTATTTAATATGCTTCGTCGTCAGGTTGTACGCCCTATGCGTAGACCTTTAGTTGTTATGTCACCTAAGTCATTGTTGCGTCATCCATTAGCTGTATCTTCATTAGAAGAACTTGCTACGGGTGAGTTTAAAAATGTTATTGGTGAAATAGATGAACTAGCTCCAGCAGATGTTGAGCGCGTTATTTTTTGTAGTGGTAAAGTGTACTACGAATTATTAGAGCAGCGTCGTAAGAACAATCAAAATAATATTGCGATTATCCGCGTTGAACAATTGTATCCTTTCCCTGAAAAGGAATTACAAGAAGCAATCAAAGATTATCAACACGTTAAGCAGTGGGTTTGGTGTCAAGAAGAGCCACAGAACCAGGGTGCTTGGTATTGTTCTCAACATAACTTTAGAGCAGCGCTTCCAGCTAATAATTATTTATTATATGCCGGCCGTAGTGCTTCAGCTGCACCAGCCGTAGGTTATATGGCAGTGCACATGAAAGAACAACAAGCGCTTGTAACTCAAGCATTAACGTTAGATTAGATAAATTGTTTTATGCAATAAAAATGCAAAAAGCGTAAAAAATTCAAAGGAAAAATTATGACTATCATTAAAGTACCCGTATTACCCGAATCAGTTGCTGATGCGACTGTTGCTACATGGCATGTACAAGTGGGCGACAAGTTTACAAGAGATCAAGTACTTGTTGATATTGAAACAGATAAAGTGGTTTTAGAAGTACCAGCGACATGTGATGGTGTTATTACCGCAATTAGTCAAGCAGAAGGTGCCACCGTTTTAGGCGAGCAAGAAATTGGTACTTACTCTGAAGGCGAAGCAGAAGCTCCAACCCCAGCGAAAGAAGAAACGGCAACGGCTAATACGGCAGCAACTTCTGCAAAAGTCATTGATATCGTTGTTCCGGTATTACCAGAGTCAGTTGCTGATGCAACTGTTGCTACTTGGCATGTTGCGGTTGGCGATACAGTAAGTGTTGATCAAAACTTAGTTGATATTGAAACAGATAAAGTAGTTTTAGAAGTTGTAGCACAAGACAACGGTGTTATTGGTAACATTATTCATGCTGAAGGCGACACGGTACTAGGTAACCAAAAAATTGGTGAACTTAATGCTGGAGCAGCAGCAAGTGCAACAGCATCTGCTTCTTCAGAAACAGCGCTTAGCCATGATGAGATTGCAAGCCCATCTGTACGTCGCTTGATGACTGAGAAAGGTTTATCTGCGAACGATGTTAAAGGCTCAGGAAAAGGCGGAAGAATTTCTAAAGAAGATGTAGAAGCAGCTATCGCTGCTAAAAGCGCACCGGCGGCACCAGCAGCTAAAGTTAGCGCTGAGCCTGTAGCTGATTTAGGCGCTCGCAGTCAAAAACGCGTTCCAATGACACGTCTTCGTAAAACAATTGCAACACGTTTATTAGAAGCGAAAAACTCAACGGCTATGTTAACAACTTTCAATGAAGTTAACATGAAGCCAATCATGGATTTACGTAACCAATATAAAGACTTATTCGAAAAAACTCATGACACTCGTTTAGGTTTCATGTCTTTTTACGTGAAAGCGGTTACCGAAGCACTTAAGCGTTATCCTGCTGTAAACGCTTCAATTGACGGCGATGATATTGTTTATCACAACTTCTTCGATATCTCTATTGCGGTATCAACACCAAGAGGTTTAGTAACACCAGTGTTACGTGATACAGACCAATTAGGTATGGCTGCTATTGAAAACGGTATTCGTGATTTAGCCATAAAAGGTCGCGATGGCAAACTCGCTATTGCAGACATGACGGGTGGTAATTTTACCATTACTAACGGTGGTGTTTTTGGTTCACTTCTTTCAACACCTATTCTTAACTTGCCTCAAGCGGCTATTTTAGGGATGCACAAAATTCAAGATAGACCTATGGCTGTTAATGGTAAAGTAGAGATTTTACCAATGATGTACTTAGCATTATCTTACGACCATCGTTTAATTGATGGTAAAGAGTCGGTTGGCTTCTTAGTAACGATTAAAGAGTTATTAGAAGATCCTGCTCGCTTACTACTTGATGTTTAATTTTTATATTAAATAAAAAGTAGTTCTTCAATAGACTAAAGTATTAGCACTAAAACTATCGTTTATAGTGCTTTTATAATATACTCTCGCCATCTAAAATTAGAGCATTCTAGTTTTAGATGGATGTATATAATTAGTCGAATTTCCGATGGTACTTTTACCAAAGTGCCATTTTAATTTACAGATAAATGGATCAATCACCATGAATTTGCATGAGTATCAAGCGAAACAATTATTCGCTGAATATGGTTTACCTGTTTCTGAAGGTTTCGCTTGCGATACACCTCAAGAAGCAGCAGAAGCAGCTGACAAAATCGGCGGCGATATGTGGGTTGTTAAAACTCAAGTACACGCAGGCGGACGCGGTAAAGCTGGCGGTGTTAAGTTAGTTAAAACAAAAGAAGAAATCAGAGGTTTCGCTCAAAACTGGTTAGGTAAGAACTTAGTTACTTATCAAACAGATGAAAATGGTCAGCCAGTAACTAAAATTTTAGTTGAAAGCTGTACTGATATTGCTAACGAATTATACCTTGGCGCTGTTGTAGACCGTGGTACGCGTAAAGTAGTATTCATGGCATCAACAGAAGGCGGTGTTGAAATCGAAACTGTTGCAGAGGAAACGCCTGAGTTAATTCACAAAGCAGAGATTGATCCACTTGTTGGCCCACAACCTTACCAAGCGCGTGAATTAGGCTTTAAACTAGGTTTAAACCCTGTTCAAATGAAGCAATTTGTTAAGATCTTCATGGGTCTTGCAAAGATGTTCAATGATTTTGATTTTGCCTTATTAGAAATCAACCCATTGGTTATTACAGATGAAGGTAACCTTCACTGTTTAGACGGAAAAATTGGTATCGATGGTAACGCTTTATACCGTCAACCTAAAATCCGTGACATGCATGATCCATCTCAAGAAGATGAGCGTGAAGCGCATGCTGCACAGTGGGAATTAAACTACGTAGCCTTAGACGGTAACGTTGGTTGTATGGTTAACGGTGCTGGCCTTGCAATGGGTACAATGGATATTGTTAACTTACATGGCGGTAAGCCAGCTAACTTCCTAGATGTTGGTGGTGGTGCTACTAAAGAACGTGTTGCTGAAGCATTTAAAATTATTCTTTCAGATGACAACGTTTCTGCAGTATTAGTTAACATCTTTGGTGGTATTGTTCGTTGTGACATGATCGCTGAAGGTATTATCGCTGCTGTTAAAGAAGTAGGCGTTAAAGTTCCAGTTGTTGTACGTTTAGAAGGTACTAACGCTGAAGCAGGCCGTGAAGTATTAGCAAGTTCTGATGTGAACATCATTGCTGCTGAATCATTAACTGACGCAGCACTTAAAGTTGTTGCCGCTGCGGAGGGCAAATAATGTCTGTATTAATTAACAAAGATACTAAAGTAATCTGTCAAGGTTTCACTGGTGGTCAAGGTACTTTCCACTCAGAGCAAGCTATCGATTACGGTACGCAAATGGTTGGTGGTGTATCACCAGGCAAAGGTGGTCAAACTCACCTTGGTTTACCAGTATTTAACACAGTACGTGAAGCAGTAGAAGCAACTGGCGCAACAGCGACCGTTATCTACGTTCCAGCTCCGTTCTGTAAAGATGCTATTTTAGAAGCTATCGATGCCGGCATCGAGCTTATTGTTACTATCACTGAAGGTATCCCAACTTTAGACATGGTTGACGTTAAGGTTAAGCTTGAGCAAACAGGCGTTCGCATGATTGGTCCTAACTGTCCAGGTGTTATCACACCAGGCGAAACTAAGATTGGTATCATGCCAGGTCACATCCATTTACCAGGTAAAGTTGGTATTGTTTCTCGTTCAGGTACACTTACGTACGAAGCTGTTAAACAAACTACTGATTTCGGTTTTGGCCAATCTACTTGTGTAGGTATTGGTGGTGATCCTATCCCAGGTACTAACTTCATCGACGTTTTAGAAATGTTCCAAAACGATCCACAAACTGAAGCAATCGTAATGATTGGTGAAATCGGTGGTACTGCTGAAGAAGAAGCTGCTGAATACATCAAAGCTAACGTTACTAAGCCTGTAGTATCTTACATTGCTGGTGTTACTGCACCAGAAGGTAAGCGTATGGGGCATGCAGGCGCGATTATCGCTGGTGGTAAAGGTACTGCTGATGAGAAATTTGCAGCACTAGAAGCGGCTGGTGTTAAAACTGTTCGCTCTTTAGCTGAAATCGGTAATGCTCTTAAAGAAAAAACAGGTTGGTAATTAGCGTTTGCTAATCAACTTCAATAAAGGTCGTCTTCTTATTATAAAGAGTTCGACCTTTTTTATTGCCTAAAATATAGCGGGATTACCGTTCCTAAATGGGTGTATTAATTTTTTTCGCATTGATTGCTCATTTTACGCTCAATTTTTTCCTCTTTGTGCGCAAATTTTAGTAAATTTTTTTGCAAAGAGAAGCCGATGATGAGTAAAACAGTAAGAAAATTTTATGGCAGGCTTAATAAGGAACTCCATGCTTTAGGCTAACTTTGTTGTTACAATGTGAGATAAAGTTGTTGTATTGTTGAGGTTTTGAGGTGTTTAATGTGTGAATTACTGGCGATGTCAGCCAATGTTCCAACAGATATTTGTTTTAGTTTTACAGGCCTTATGCAAAGAGGAGGTAATACGGGTCCGCATAAAGACGGGTGGGGTGTTACATTTTACGAAGGTAAAGGTTGTAGAAGCTTTAAAGATCCGAATCCAAGTGCCAATTCACCTATTGCCGAGTTGGTAACAAACTATCCAATGAAAAGTAAGTCGGTAATTTGTCATATCCGCCAAGCCAATTCTGGTGAGGTTTGTTTGGAAAATACACACCCTTTTACACGTCAAATGTGGGGACGTAATTGGACGTATGCGCATAATGGGCAATTAGCCGATTTTCAAAATAAGCTTCCTATAAAGTACCATTTACCTATCGGAACAACCGATAGTGAACACGCCTTTTGCTGGTTGTTAGACCAAGTATATTTAGCCTTTGGTGAAAATCAGCCTGACTTTAATACGTTATTTACTTTTATTGCAGAGTACTGCAATAAAATAGAAAGTTTAGGCGTAGGAAATTTCATTATTACTGATGGTGAATATTTGTTTTCTTATTGTTCTAATAACTTACATTACTTAGTACGAAAAGCACCTTTTGGTCATGCGAGTTTAATTGATGCAGAGATCCAGGTTGATTTTAATGAAGAAACAACCAAGGATGATATTGTTGCAGTGATAGCGACTCAGCCTTTAACCAATGATGAAAGCTGGCATAAGATGGTCTCTGGTGAATGGCATGTTTTTCACTTGGGCGAGTCAACCTTGAGAGGTAATAGTAAGGCTGGAACTTGAAGGTTCAAGGGGAAAGGTTAAAGGCTGGTGGTGACTTTTAGTTATTTAGGGTGACATCATCAAGTTGTGCTTCAAATTGTTCAGAGCCTTCTTTTGTTTGGTATAACTTTACCATTAAATAATTTAGGTCGGGTGCAAACCATGCGTAAGTAATCCGTTCTTTCGCTTTTATTTCTCTTTTTAATCGAATTGTTTTAAATGTCCCATAAGGAAGGATGAGCTCTTCTTTGCCATCAAAGACATAGATGTGATCGCTGATGTGTCCTGATGTATTTACCACTGGGTAGCTATAATTTGCTTTTGTAGCATCAGCAATAAGGTTTAATCGGTGCTGTAAATGATAGCTTAGTTTATCTTGTAGAGCGCCCGTAAAGTCTAATGGGATGACCCTATCTCTGCCTAAATCATATCCTTTGCTTTTTTCTGCATCAAAGCGCCAGTGATATTTTTTATCTTTACCTGTACCACTTCGAGTATATTGATAACTTAAAGGCCTAAGCGCTGTGAGGTTTTTGGTGTTTATGTAAGAAAACTCTTCTCGTTTTTGAGAAAATATAAACCATTTTACTGAAGTATTGTAACGATAAACAACCTTTTCATTGTCAAGGTACTCGAGCTCTCTTACGGCTTTACCCACAGCGTCTGACTTGTGAAATACGGTATAAGTCGCTTTATATGCTGGAATAACTTTCGACAGAGGATTAACCTTTGGCTTGTCAATATTTGCATCAGTTGTTGCAGTTTGTAGCGTATTGGTTGGCAGGTTAATATTAGCGCTTAAAGGCGCTGTAAAAGACATCGGCATATATAAAATGAAACTACAGACTAATATGTTTCTAATAGAAGAATTCCTAAGTTTTAACTGTCTTTTTTTCATCATCTAAGTCCACCCAATATGTGTTTATTTAGAAAAGAACGGGCTATTTTTTATCATTAATAACTATTAAATGGCTCAAGTTTATTTAAATAGAGTAAATTAAGAACACGTTATAGCTCTGATGCATAACCACTAATAGGTAGTTTTTTACCGTCTAGAATAGCTATCTCGCGACGACTTTCATCCGCTTGTTCAGAAGATTCAATGATCTTCATTTCTAATCTGTTTTGACAAAACCAGTTTACCACCAAAGGGTAGGTCCTGTGCTCCTGCACATGCACACGCGCGGCAACTTCATCAACGGTATCATTTTCATAAATAGGCACTTTCGCTTGCAAGATTACAGGGCCACCGTCTAGTGTCTCAGTTACAAAGTGTACACTAACACCATGCTCTTTATCACCTGCATCTATAGCGCGTTGATGCGTATTTAAGCCTTGATACTTTGGCAGTAAAGAAGGGTGGATATTGATTAATCGACCTTGAAAATGTTCAACAAAATGCGGCGTTAAAATTCTCATGAAACCAGCTAATACAACTAAGTCTGGTTTATACAAATCTATGGCTTTAATTAAAGCACAGTCATAGTCTTCTCTACTAGAAAATCCAGTATGAGATAGGGTAGTGGTTAGTATATCTTTTTTTTGAGCTCTTTTTAAGCCAAAAGCCTCGCTTTTATTAGAGATAACACCGACAACCTTACCTGGACTATCTTGTTTTTCACATGAATCCATAATGGCTTGTAGATTAGAACCACTACCTGAAATAAGAACTACAATACGACTTACCATAATTTTCTCTTTGCTTTAATGGAATTGTTCATGAAATGGATATGATAAAAAGGGGCGTGAGCCCCTTATTTTTGCCAGTGTGGCTTTTCTTTATAAAAAATACTTATTATACCGATCTCATTTAATACTTGAACATTTCTACTTGATAAAATAACCGACTACTTCGTTATTTCTTTCATAATTAACGCTACATGGATGTAGCTTATTAGACAATGCAAGAGCATATTGTCCTGAACAACGACTTACTTAAGAAAATGCCTTGTATTTGGTGATTCTCTCTGCGTATAAAGTAGAAAAGTTATTCAATGAAATGGGTGTTAGGCAAAAACGACTTGTTCTTCGCCATCTTTTTTATCGGCTATTTCACCAATATGCCATGCCTTTTCACCATGAGCAGTTAAAATATCAATACTTTGTGCAACTTTATCTTTAGGTACAACGATAACCATGCCTACGCCACAGTTAAATGTACGATACATTTCATGTGTTGTTATATTGCCTTGTTCTTGTAACCAATTGAAGACGATTGGCCACTCCCAGCTTTTGCCATTAATAACGGCTTGTGCTGTCTCAGGTAATACACGCGGGATGTTTTCCCAAAAGCCACCACCAGTGATATGCGATAGTGCATGAATATCAACTTCTTTAAAAAGCGCTAAAACAGACTTTACATAAATTTTAGTTGGCTCAAGCAAATGCTCGCTAATTGCTTTACCTTCTAGTAATTCAGCTGTATCAGTATCGTTTACTTCTAATACTTTACGAATTAGAGAGAAACCATTTGAATGCGGGCCGGAAGCACCTAATGCAATAAGTTGGTCGCCATTTGATACCTTAGAACCATCTATTAATCGAGATTTCTCAGCCACACCAACACAAAAACCAGCTATGTCGTAATCACCCTTGTGGTACATACCAGGCATTTCTGCCGTTTCACCGCCTACTAATGCACAACCTGATTGAATACAGCCTTCTGCGATACCTTCTACAACTGATGATGCAACTTTTACGTCTAATTTTGCTGTTGCGTAGTAATCAAGGAAGAAAAGAGGTTCAGCACCTTGCACGATTAAATCATTTACACACATGGCGACTAAATCGATGCCAACAGTATCATGTTTCGCTAGGTCTATAGCTAAACGTAATTTTGTGCCCACACCATCAGTACCAGCCACGAGAACAGGTTCTTTATAACCGGTTGGTAATTGACAAACACTTCCAAAACCGCCTAATCCACCCATAACTTCTGGTCGGTTAGTTTTCTTTACGGCACCTTTAATATTTTCTACAAGTTCATTGCCTGCATCGATATCAACACCGGCATCTTTATAGCTTAACGACTGCTTTTCTTTACTCACGGAGAAACCTCAATAAATTAGCTAGGATAGCGCTTTTTGTGGCGAATATTCTAACAGCGCCAAGCCTTATTCACAACATAAGTTGCCCTTAACTTTTTAGACAATAATTAAGTTTCTTTATAATTGTGAAATTGAATGCTTTTTTAGAACTAAAATTAAAGCTGATGTGATATTATCTATTATAATCAATTGTCATTGTTGTAAATAAGACTAGGGTATGCTGAAAAATATTTGTTTTGTTCCCCATATGATGTTCGTTTTATTGCTGCTATTACTCCCTTGTAAAGAAGTTTTAGCAGTTGAAGTATCATCGCTATATCAAGGGAAAGTCGAAATAGAAAACCAATCGATTGCTAATCGACGAAAAGCGATAAAAGCGGCACTGTCGGTGGTCATGGTAAAAGTAGGTGGGACTCAAAAAATACTCGCTAAACCGGAAGTAAGAAAAGCAATCAATAACTATAATTTATACTTATCTCAATACCAATATGAAACAGATGAGCAAGGTGTTTTATACTTACAAGCACAATTTAATGAAAGCAAAGTAAACAAAGTTTTTCAAAGTCATAACTTGCCATTATGGGGAAGTTTAAGACCCCAAACGCTTATATGGCTTGTTGAAGAAGACATGCTTTCTCGCAAAGTTGTTTCAAGTATGAGTTCTTCACAATTACCAACAGTTATTCAAAAATCTTCTCAAACACGGGGCTTACCTGTGATAATGCCATTAATGGATTTAGAAGACTCACAAAATATTGCTTTAAGTGATGTATGGGGTAAGTTTTATCAACCGCTTTCACAAGCTTCTCAACGTTATGATGCAGAGTCTATTGTTGTTATGAGATTGTCGAACGCAAGCTTGGTATCCTCAGAAGAATTTCAACATAATAAAAATGAACAAGTTGTTGTTAACTGTGGTTTATTGTGTCGCAATGGGAAGGATAAAATCTATTACACACTCGATTGGAGTTTTGTAAATGACAAAAACTCTCTAAGTAAACAGTATACCGGCGTAGATAAAACTTTTTTAATTAAAGAAGCTTTAGATGACATAACAGAACAAACTTATGAGAAATATGCACTTTTAACTTCGGAAAAACAAAAGTTTACCATAGAGGTTGCGAATGTTAATTCAATAGAAACATATATGGAGATCTTTCGGTTTTTAGATAACTTGTCAAATGTTCGCGGCGTAACGCTTAATGAAGCAGAAGGTATTAAACGAATTTTTAAACTGGACATTATTGGTTCAGAAGAAGCCTTTTTACAAGCGCTTGCCTTGAATAACGAGCTTCAACAATATATTGAACCATTTGCCTCGAAAAATCGAGTAGAAGAGCCTATGCACCCAGTATTTTATTGGAAAAGTAATGACTGAATCAACCCAGTTAGCACTTAAGGTGCAATTACCTGATGATGAAACTTTTAGTAGTTATAAATCGTCACAAAACGAGGCTATTAGTAAGCAACTTCAGCATTTTATTCGTCGCTCTGAAAGTGACAGCCCGTGTTTCTTTTACTTATTTGGTTTAGCGGGAGTTGGTAAATCTCATCTATTGCATGCAAGTAGCCATTACGCAGCTCAACTAGGTAAATCTTCAGTTTGTTTATCTTGTGCTGAGTTAATGCTTTTACCTATTGAAGTGCTCGACGGGTTAGAGCAGATGGATTTAATTTGTTTAGATGACATTCAGTTAGTTGCCGGAAATACATTGTGGCAAAAAGCTATATTTGATCTTTACAACCGAGTGTTGGAACAAAATAATTGTTTGCTTATCACAGGTGATCAAAGCGCAAATAAGCTGGATATTAGTTTACCTGATCTCGAATCTAGACTAACTTGGGGTTTAACAGAACAGCTAAAACCACTTGATGACACACAAAAGTTAATAGCCCTTCAGTATAGAGCAAGCCAAAGAGGCTTAGTTTTAACGAATGAAGTCGTTAACTTTTTGTTAACTCGATTAAGCCGTGATATGACCACACTCATAGATAGTCTTGATGCATTAGATAAAGCATCAATTTTACAACAACGCAAAATAACAAT
>CAWVWK010000038.1:0-19098 GCA_963933725.1 uncultured Colwellia sp. | reverse complement strand
AGTGATGACCCACAGTTATCTGCTGCAATTATTGAATATAATAGTAAACAAGAAACGTATGGCATTGGTGAAATGATTACCGGTACAAGGGCAACGTTAGAACAAGTATTATCCGATCGCGTTTTAATCCGTGTTTCTGGGCAAATGGAAACTTTGATGATGGATGGCGGAGATTTTAATCAGCCCGCTAAAGCAGTTACAGAGACGAGTACAAAAATTTCACAAGGCGAAAAGAAACGTAGTCGTAATGTCAACAAACAATCAAATATCGTAGATCAACGCTTTAACAAAAATTTAAGTGCTAACGCTAAAAAGCTTCGCTCGGATTTGAAAGATAATCCAGCTAAGATAACAGACTATTTACGTATTTCACCAAAGCGAGAAAACGGCAAGGTTATTGGTTATTTGTTACGCCCAGGCAAGCAGCCTGAATTTTTTAAACTGTCAGGTTTGAAAACCGGAGACGTAGCGTTAAATATGAATGGCTATGACTTAATTCAGCCTTCAGAAGCAGCGCAAGCGATGTCAGCATTACAGAATGTTCAAAATATTTCTTTATTAGTCAATCGTAAGGGTGAGCTGATTGAAATATTGTTTAGTATTGATTAACTGAAAAGATAAAAGATATAAAGAACAAATAAGTTTCTATTTTCAAAGCATAAAAGCTTTAGCGCTATAAACATAGCATAATGGTTAGAGAAAAATAATAATGAAAGAAATGGTTTATAAAAGTGTTGCTCGCCGAGCTCAAAAAACGTTAAAGCTAATGAACAAAAGTGCTTTAGTGCTTGTGACTTCATTAAGCTTTAGCTCAATAATGTTTGTTGCGCAGTCGCATGCAGCGCAATACTCGCCAAACTTTAAAGGCACAGAGATTACCGAATTTGTTAATATTGTCGGTAAAAACCTAAAAAAGAGCATGATTATTGACCCTAATGTTAGAGGCAAGGTAAATGTTCGAAGCTACGACTTACTTTCAGAAGAACAATATTATCAATTTTTTCTTAATGTACTAGAAGTCTATGGCTTTTCAGCGGTTAAAATGGATAACAACGTTATTAAAGTTATCCGTAACAAAGATGCGAAAACAGCGGCTATTCCGGTTGTAGGTTCGAATAGCTCTTTCTTAGGTGATGAAATGGTCACCCGTATTGTCGAAGTGAAAAACGTTACCGTAAGAGAACTTGTTCCATTACTGCGTCAGTTGTCAGATCAAGCGGGAGGGGGAAATGTAACGAACTACGATCCAGCCAATGTTATTATGCTAACAGGCACTGCAGCAACGGTTAATCGCTTGGTTAAGATCATTGAACGTGTTGACAGAGCAGGTGACCAAGACGTAGAGATTATTAAACTTAAGTACGCTTCAGCTGGCGAAATGGTTCGCATTGTTGAAGCCATGAATAAGCCATCTGGTGGTAAAGCGGGAACACCAACCTTTCTTATTCCAAAAATTGTGGCTGATGATCGCAGTAATAGTGTGATTGTTAGTGGTGAAATCAAAGCCCGTCAGCGTATTGTTCGTTTGGTGAATCGTCTTGATAGTCAGTTAGAAACCAGCGGTAATACCCGCGTATATTACTTAAAGTATTCAAAAGCAGAAGATTTAGTTAAAGTGCTTGAAGGTGTAAGTAAGTCGATTGCATCTGAGTCAAATGGTACAAAAACGAAGACAACCAAGTCATCATCCA
Source organism: uncultured Colwellia sp. (assembly GCA_963933725.1). GTDB lineage: Bacteria > Pseudomonadota > Gammaproteobacteria > Enterobacterales > Alteromonadaceae > Colwellia. The sequence continues at coordinate 17,407 of CAWVWK010000038.1, read as the reverse complement.
ATACGGTGAGTATTGACCCTCATGAGTCAACTAACAGTATCGTAATTACTGCCCAACCCGATATGCTTCGTTCATTAGAAGCCGTTATTCGTCAATTAGATGTTCCTAGAGCGCAAGTTCATATTGAAGCGATAATTGTCGAAGTATTCGAAACAGACGGTGTACAGCTTGGTGTGCAATGGTTTAATTCAAGTGGTGCATTTACTCAATTCACCAATGGTGTAGCGCCAATTTCACAAGTTGCAGGTGCTGCTTATGTTGCTGAAGGTGAAGAAGGCAATGAAGTAACCACGATTGATGCAAATGGTAACCCTGTTGTAACCAAAAACCCTGACACACGTGGCGATGTGACATTACTAGCCCAAGTTCTTGGAACAGTAAGTGGGGGGATGTTCGGTATTATGAAGAATGACTGGGGCGCCATCGTGCAAGCGGTAAGTCAAGATACCAACTCTAATATTTTAGCAACGCCAAGTATTACAACCTTAGATAACGAAGAAGCGTCTTTCTTAGTCGGCCAAGAGGTCCCTATTTTAACAGGCTCAGCGGCAAGTAGTAATAACTCAAATCCATTTCAAACGGTTGAACGTCAAGAAGTAGGTATTAAGTTACTCGTAACGCCGCAAATTAATGAAGGAAGCGGCGTTCAGTTAACAATAGAGCAAGAAGTTTCTTCGGTAAGTGGTGCAACAGGCGTTGATATTTCTATTAATAAGCGTGAAATTAAAACCTCGGTTATGGTCGAAAGTGGGCAAACGGTGATCCTTGGCGGCTTAATGGACGAAGATGTACAAGAAAGCATCCAAAAAGTGCCACTTTTAGGGGATATTCCTTTTATTGGTCATTTATTTAAATCGACTTCAAACAGCACTCGAAAACGTAATTTAATGGTGTTTATAAAGCCAACCATTATCACCGAAAAAGGGTTGATGAATGCTATGGCTGAAGAGAAGTATAATTATATTCGAGCAGATCAATTACGTAAGCAAGAGGAAGGGTTGTCATTAATGAAAAACTCTAATCTGCCTATATTACCAGAATGGCAAGATAACCTAACGTTACCGCCATCGTTTGATGAGTATATGAAAGAAGTCGATCCTAATAAAGCAGAAGATGACACGGTAAAAGATGTTACTGGCACGCAAGACTCGGCAAGTTCAACTATGTCTTCGAACAAAGGTCAGTAATATGACAACGAATACCAACAGTGAAGAGTTAGCAGAAGTTGAAATGGCGATTGATGATCTTAATTCACATCAAGGCTTAACAATTGGTGATGCAGAGGTTGGTGTTGCAAACTCTGATTACCTTGAGGACTCGTCTACGCTAGAAAATGAAGAAAGTGGTGAGCCAAATACTTGGTCACTTCCTTTTAATTTTGCTAAAAGACATAGCGTATTGTTAACTAAAAATGCAAATAATGTAGAGCCGTTACATACATCAATTGATGCACCATTTATATTGCACTGTTTAGATAATGTTAGCCTTGAAGTTATATTAGAAATACGTCGTATCAGCAAAGCGCCTTTTTCTATTGAAACTCATTCTGCAGAGTCATTTGAGCAACTACTGACGACATCTTTTCAGCGAGACTCTTCAGAAGCGCAACAAATGATGGAAGATATTGGCAATGAAGTCGACTTGTACTCTCTTGCTGATGAAATCACAGAAAGCGAAGATTTACTCGAAAATGAAGATGATGCACCTATCATCAAGTTAATTAACGCCATGCTTAGCGAGGCCATTAAAGAGAACGCCTCAGATATTCACATAGAAACCTTTGAAAGCGCCTTGCAAATACGCTTTCGTGTTGATGGCGTTTTACGTGAAGTTTTAAAGCCTAACCGTAAGTTAGCTTCGTTGTTAGTTTCTCGTATTAAAGTCATGGCAAAACTCGACATTGCTGAAAAAAGAATACCGCAAGATGGTCGAATCTCTCTAAAAATAGGTGGTAGAGCGGTAGATGTTCGTGTATCAACGATGCCAACAGGGCATGGTGAACGTGTTGTTCTTCGTTTACTTGATAAAAATGCTGCTAAGTTAAACCTAGAAGACTTAGGAATGACAGAGCATATTCGTGAAAGCTTTTCGCGTTTAATTGAAAAACCACACGGTATTATTTTAGTAACAGGGCCTACCGGTTCAGGTAAAAGTACAACACTATATGCCGGTCTTACGCAAATAGATGCTAAAGAGCGAAACATTCTGACCGTTGAAGACCCGATAGAGTTTGCCATTCAAGGTATAGGTCAAACCCAGGTGAATACCAAAGTTGATATGACCTTTGCTCGTGGATTACGTGCTATTTTACGACAAGATCCTGATGTGGTCATGGTGGGTGAAATTCGAGATTTAGAAACCGCACAAATATCTGTACAAGCCAGTTTAACGGGTCACATGGTATTGTCAACGCTTCATACCAATACCGCTGCTGGTGCTATTACGCGTATGGAAGATATGGGCGTAGAACCTTTCTTACTTTCGTCAAGCTTGTTGGGTGTATTAGCGCAGCGTCTTGTTAGAACCTTATGCCCACATTGTAAAGAAGCTCATTTACCAGATGAAGAAGAACGTCACTTATTGGCTTTACCACAAGACAATAGACAAGTTATTTATCGTCCTAAGGGTTGTACAGAATGCAACTTTAAAGGTTATAAAGGCAGAACAGGTATTCATGAACTGCTGACAGTTGATGAAAAAGTACGTGAATTAATCCATAACGGTCATGGCGAACAAGCGATTGAAAAGTATATCCGTACTAATACCGCTAGTATTCGACGTGATGGTTTTGATAAAGTTTTACAGGGTATAACAACCCTTGAAGAAGTTTTACGAGTTACGCGAGAAGGCTAATGGCAGCATTTGATTATCAAGCGGTCGATAGCCGAGGAAAAACGAAAAGAGGTGTTATTGAAGGTGATACCCCAAGGCAAGTTCGCGGTTTACTAAGAGGCCAAGGCTTAATGCCAACAGAGGTTGTTCCAACTCTTAAGAATAACGCTCAAGGCGAAGCCAAAACCAGCTTGCTGTCACATCGTAAAGGGTCGAAAATATCAACATCAGATCTTGCTTTAATTACAAGGCAGTTAGCTACTTTGGTTGAATCGGGCTTACCTCTTGAAGAGTCACTGATGGCTGTGGGTGAGCAATGCGAAAAAAACCAAATAAAAAGTATGATAATGGGGGTTCGTACCAAAGTAACTGAAGGTTATGGCTTGTCAGAAAGTATGGCTGAGTACCCTAAAACCTTTAACCGTTTATATCGTGCTATGGTTGCAGCAGGTGAAAAATCTGGTCACTTAGATAAAGTCTTAAATCGTCTTGCTGATTACACCGAGCAACGTCAAGAGATGCGCTCTCAACTAATTCAAGCTCTCGTTTACCCTATTATTATGACGGTAGTGGCGGTGGCGGTTATCGCTATTTTATTAACGGCTGTGGTACCGAAAATTGTAGGACAATTTGAACACATGGGTGAGAACTTACCTGGTACCACGCAGTTTTTAATTGCCAGCAGTGATTTCTTAAGAGATTACGGATTATTGATATTATTACTGCTTGCTGCCGCAATACTGCTTTTTTCTCAGTTAATGAAAAAGCCACATTTACAATTAGCTTTCCATCAAAAATTAATTTCTGTACCTGGTATTGGTAAAGTTGTTAGAGGTATTAACACCGCACGTTTTGCCAGAACATTAAGTATTTTAACAGCAAGTGCGGTACCTTTGCTTGAAAGTATGCGTATTTCAGGGGAAGTGCTAGATAATTTATATATCAAAAAGAAAGTACAAGAGTCCACCAATAAGGTGCGCGAAGGTGCAAGTCTGAAAGTCTCGTTAGAGCAAACCCAATTATTTCCACCTATGATGTTGCACATGATAGCAAGCGGAGAAAAAAGTGGAGAATTAGAGCATATGCTTGGTCGTGCTGCGGATAACCAAGATAGAGATTTTAATGCCTTAGTAAATATTTCACTTAAAGCATTCGAACCCGCTTTAATGGTAGCAATGGCGGGTGTTGTGCTGTTTATTGTTATGGCAATTTTACAACCAATTTTACAATTGAATAATTTAGTTGGTTAGGGTCTGTTGATCTTTTAGTTTATAGCAGATAAAAATGAAAGATAAATAGACTCTAATAATACGTACGTTTACAAAAACACGATAAGATAGAATTATCAATGTAAATAGGCGTTCAGCATTAAACCATTTTAGTAGTCAAAAAACACAGTAAGGAAGTACCTATGAAAATAAGTAAATTGAAGCAAGTAAGTGGCGTAAAACAGAAAGGTTTCACCTTACTAGAAGTAATGGTAGTCATTGTTATTTTGGGAATTTTAGCAAGTATGGTTGTTCCTAACTTAATGGGCAGTCAAGAACGCGCGAATGTGCAAAAAGCAATTTCAGATATCACCGCTTTAGAAACCTCTTTAAGTCTTTATAAAATGGATAATTACGATTACCCATCTACAGAGCAAGGTCTTGAAGCTTTAGTAACAGAAACTGATATAGATCCAGCGCCAAGAAGATTCCCAGAAGGTGGTTATGTGAAGCGCTTACCTAATGACCCTTGGGGTAATGAGTATATCCTTTTAAATCCTGGTGAGAATAGCTCGATGGATGTGTTATCTGTTGGTCCTGATGGTGAAATGGGCACAGAAGATGACATCGGTAACTGGAATTTAGGCGATTTTCAGTAAAAAATGAATAAACGTATAAAAGCTAAGGGCTTCACATTACTTGAAGTGATGATAGTCATTGCATTAATCGGCATTATTGTCGCTATGGTGCAATTTAGCTTTTCTGCAAATAAACCAGAGGATAAGCTTAAAGAGCATAGTTTTCGTTTTAAAGTTATTTTTGAAAGCGCACAAGAATATGGCTTGTTAAATAATCTAGAATTAGGTTTATTGGTTAAAAAAAATAGTTATCAATTTTTAGCATATGACGGAGTGAAGTGGAGTCTTCCTGCTGAACAAAACTGGCTTGCAGAGCAAATTATGCCAGAGGAAGTAGAGCTCGTTTTAAACTTAGATGACTTACCCCTTGATGAGCCTATCTTGCTTGATACAGAAGCTTTGTTTGAAGATGAAGAAGATTTTTCGTTAGACACAGAGAAAGACAAAGAAAAAAAACTCATCCCGCAAGTTGTTATATTGTCAGGCGGTGATTTAACTCCTTTTAGTTTAACTTTTCAACTTTCAGAATCATTGGATTTTGAACGCAACTTTAATATTGATGATCAGGAACTTGGTTATCGTGTTACAGGTTTGTACTCGACTCCACTAACGATTACAGGGCCTTTATTGGATGAAGATTAGTTTTACCAATCAAAAAGGGTTTACGTTACTGGAGGTTATGCTTGCTATGGCCGTCTTTGCTATAGCTGGTGTGGCATTGATGTCAGCAGCAAATAGTAATTATCGCCATATTAGCCATATTGAAGAAACGATGCTCGCCAATTGGGTCGCATCGAACCAACTGGTAGAGGTAAACCTTGATAAGTCCTGGCCACCCAAAAATAATCAAAAAGGCGATGTAGAGCTCGCTGGGCGCAAGTGGTATTGGCAACAAAAAGTGATTAAAACTACAGATAAAGATATGCGCGCTGTAACAATAGAAGTTCGCGCTACAAAAGACAATAAAACCCTCATTAGCAGTATGACAACTTATGTTGCTAAGGAAACGTTGTAATGGGCATCTTTTCCCTAGAAAACAATTTAAAAGAACAAGGTTTCACTTTACTAGAGGTGCTGATAGCTATAGCTATTTTTTCAGTAATAAGCTTAACCAGTTTTACCTTGTTAGACACGGTACTTCGAGGCGAAGAATCATCTAAGCTTAGAACAGAAAAAAACAATGAACTGCAAACAGCATTTATTGTAATAGAAAGAGATTTAACACAAATAGCTAGGCGAACTGTACGTTTAAATGGCGAAGCGCCGACAGAGCAATTTCTACAAGCAGATAATGATAATTATGTCTCTGATGGAGAAGGGCTTGCCTTTGTAAGGCATGGTTGGTCAAACCCTGGTCTTTTATTACCCAGAAGTGATTTACAGGCAGTTGCTTATCGATTATCAGATGAAAAATTAGAGCGTTTGCACTTTAATTTTGTTGATGCGGTCAATGGCGAAGAGCCAAAATCTCGTATTTTAATGAATGAAGTAACGTCTCTTACTTTTGAGTATTATTATGATAAAAAATGGCAAAAAGAGTTACTCTCCAGTAAATTACCTCGTGCTATAGCTATGGAGGTTGAGGTTAGAGGTTTTGGCATAATTCGTCGACAATTTTTGGTTGCAGGTGATACAGCTGGATAAGTTCATAGAGCAAAGTATTATAAAAAAATCAAAGGGCATCGCTTTAATTACCGTTATGCTTATTGTGTCATTATGCGCGATAATCGCAGCACAAATGACAACGCGTTTATACATGCAAATGCAACGTAGCACGAATATCAATTTCAATCAGCAAGCCTACTGGTACGCTATGGGAGCTGAAGCATTCGCGAAAAGAGTTTTATTAACCACGGTAAAAAAAGATAAAGATACGATTAATTTGGGACAAATTTGGGCTCAAGGAGAAACCTCTTACCCTGTTGATTTTGGTACTATTACAGGTGAAATTAGCGATTTGCAAAGTTGTTTAAATTTAAATGCATTAAGATCTAGTGATAGTATTCCATCAACTTCTGGGGGAAGGTCTACAAAATCACCAGGGCGTGAAGTATTTGAAAACTTACTTATTGCTTTAAATATCGAAGGTGTTGGCCAGTTTGAAGCTGAGTCATTGGCTGATGCGTTGAAAGATTGGTTGGATGAAGACAGCCGAATTGCTAGTGCAGGTGGTGCTGAAGATGATGATTATGCGTCACGAAATTTTCCATATTTAGCTGCAAACCATTTTTTAGCAAGCCTCAATGAATTAAGAATTGTTGAACATTTTAATCCGGCGATTATTGAAGCAATTAAACCTTATGTTTGTATCCTTCCGCAATTAGATACGCATAAGATTAATATTAATACGATTAATGCTGAGCAACCCGAGTTGATAGAGGCATTATTAGGGGTAAACAGTGCAGATGCTCAATCAATATTATCAGCGAGACCTGCAGATGGCTTTAAAAGCGTAGCTGAGTTTATTGCTCTACCTGAAGTAACATCGGTAGGGCTACAAAATTGGCAGAAAGATCAATTTGTTGTTGATAGCGACTATTTTTTACTAAAAACAACAGCGAGTTTTAATCAAAGTTTTTACAAGTTAAATGTAGTTATTCAGATAATTGACAATAAAGAAACACAAGTGGTATCGCGTAGTGTAGGATACTATTAACTTTTAGAGCATCGTTAGCTAAATAATAAAAGCAATATAAAAAGAGAGTTAGGAAAAAGTAATGGCAGAAACCTTGTACATACGCCTTGGTAGCAAAGCAAATGATGCAATTTTATGGTTAATTCTGGATAGTCTTAATGATGAAATAATAGCCAGTGGCGAATTGAAAAATGCCGAAGCATTATCGCAATTAACCGAAAAAGCAAAGACACGACAAGTGTGTGTTTTTGTTCCCGGATGCGACTTCCATTTGAATAGCTTAAAAGTACCAGGTAATTCTCAGCGAGCCATACGTCAAGCTACACCTTACATGGTAGAAGATGAATTAGGGCAAGAAGTAGAACAACTCTTTTTTGCTTACGCAGATTTGCCCATCAATACTCAAGGTCATAATAGTTACTTTGCTGCGGTGGAGAAAACGTTGATGAATAGCTGGCTGGAGTGGTTAGCGCAAGCAGATATTCAAACATCTCACATGTTACCAGATTTCTTGGCGATGCCTTTTTCACTAAATACTGCTAGCGCTATTTCTTTAGAAACATCTCAAGGCAAACAAGTTTTATTTAGGCAAAATCAATGGCATGGTTTTACAGTAGATACTTTTGCATGGCAGCATGTTGCCAAAAGGTTAGGTGTTGAACTGGGTCTTGAAGTTGAGCCGAAAGAAGCAGAAGTCGCTAAGCAATCGCTTAAAAGTGAAAGTATTATTCAAGATGAACAAAAAGAAGCTAAGAGTGAGCAGGTTACTATCAATGCTTATTCACCTCTTGAGCACAACGAAAACTTACCAATAAGTTACTTACCCGAAGAGTTACCTTTAGGCCTTCTAGCACAACAAGCGGATTATAAATTTTTTAACGTGCTACAAGGAGAATATAAGGTTAAAAAGAGCCATTCTACCTTAATAAAAACGTGGTCGGTTGCTGCAGGCGTTGCAATATTTGCATTAGTGCTTAATTTTACAGAAAAAGGCATGGCTTTGTATCAAGTAAATAATAAGCATGCAGCCGTAGAAACTCAAATAATATCAGTATACAAAAAAGCCTTTCCGCAAACGAAGCGTGTTCGTATAGGAACTATTAAATCTCAACTGAATCAAAAAATAGCACAACTAGGTGGACAGAATAATAGTGAAGGCTTTTTAGCTATGTTAGCCAAAATACAGCCTGCCTTTGCTGGAGTTTCTGATTTAAAGCCCCAAACCCTTAAGTTTGATGGAAAAAGACAAGAAGTGAGGCTGCAAGCTATAGCGAGTGATTATCAAAAGTTTGATGAATTTAAATCTTCTGTAGAACAACTTGGCTTTGTCGTTAAAGTGGGATCACAAAACAATCAAGGAAACTCGGTTACTGGTTCTTTTAATATTACCGCTTCCAATACTTCAGGAGGGAAACGATAATGAAAGAGAAATGGCAACAATTAAACTTAAGAGAGCAACGTTTAGTCATGATGATGGCAGGCGTGATAGGTGTATTTTTAATTTACTCTTTAATATGGCTACCTTTAAATGATGGCCTAGCTAAAGCCAATGATAAGCTTGCTAGGCAACAGGCGTTATTAGTTTGGGTAAGTGAAAATACACAGCATTTTAAGCATATTAATAACAAAGCTTCAAAGCCTAAAAGTGGTGGTAGTTTGTCTAGCATTATTAATAGAACAGCTAATCAACATCAATTAACCATTACTAGAATGCAGCCTCAAGGTAGTAACTTACAAGTTTGGATTGATGAAGCACCGTTTACTCAGTTGCTTTTTTGGTTAGAGTATTTAGATAAAAATGAAGGGTTGCAAGTGAAAAATATCGACCTCAGTAAAAGTGATGTCCCAGGTAAAGTTACTGTAAGGCGATTGCAATTAGGTAAATAATAATTTTTACTATTTATGTTGTTATACGACACGGTGAGAATAATGTTTATGGTAAGTAAATACCTACTTACTGGTTCTCTTTGTTATGGAATTAAGGTGATTTAAATAAAATGAAAAAATGGTTTGGACTAGTAGGTTTGTTTTTATCAAGCTACATAGCATTTTTGATCGCAACGATTCCGGTTGCTTTACTTTTGAATAATGTTTCGTTACCAAAAAACATCCAGATAAGTGGCGCCCAAGGAACTATTTGGAATGCTAATGTAGAACAAATAACATTTGGCAAGTTGACACTTGATAACGTTTCTTCTGAGCTAAGCTTTCTTTCGTTACTGTCGCTTTCTCCAACCGTTAAGTTATCTTTTGGTGATGCTTTACTTACTACCCCAGAGGGTGAGTTGACCATAAGTATGTCCTCAGAAGAGTTTAACCTTTCCAATGCATCTCTTTTTATGAAGGCAAATGATGTAACAAGTCAGTTAGCATTACCATTGCCTGTGACGGCTTTAGGTAATGTTGAATTAAGTGTCGAGGAAATGACTTTTCATTACCAACAAAACAACTTTAATACTTTAGAGTGTACCGAGGCTAAAGGTCGAGCGACATGGCAGGGGGCTGGTGTTATAGCTTTAGAGCAAAATGTAAAATTAGGTCGTTTTAATGCAAACCTAACGTGTAGTGATAAGGCCATAAAGGTGACAGTAGATCCAAATAATGACTTAGGTTTAAGTTTTAACCTGTACGCTCGAATGAATAAAAGACTGACAGGTGATGGTTTTTTACAGCCGGGTGAAAAATTTCCTAAAGTATTAGAAAATGCGTTACCATTTTTAGGTAATAAAAATGCACAAGGGCAGTACCTGTTAAAGTTTTAAAGTATCCTAGCTATCAGCTATCAGCTATCAGCTATCAGCTATCAGCTATAAGTAAAGAACAAAACAAAGCCCCGTTGAACATAACTTCAACGGGGCTTTTTTATGCATACAAAAAGTACTTAACGAACCATGATGTATTGTGTGTTGCCATCTCTTAATATATTAAGAATAAATATATCTGTCTTATCTTTTAAAACTTTACGAAGTTCAGGGATATTCACTATACGCGTTCTGTTAATGCCAATAATGTAATCCCCTTGCACAAGACCTATAGCCTGTGCAGGGGAGCCTTTAGCGACATCGACAACTGAAATGTTACCTTGTTGTGTATTGTTCTCTAATTTAGCACCCTCTAGCATAGGGTGAATACTTACTGCAGCAATATTAGCAGATTGGGATTGCTTAAGTGTAACAATCACCTCTTCCTCTTCACCATTGCGAATGTAGGTTAAAGTTACTTTTTTACCCGCGCCAATAGAAGATACTTTCGCTCTTAACTCTAAAAAGCTTTTTACCGCTGTGCCATTAACCTTTGTAATAACATCACCAGCTTTTATTCCTGCTTCAGCAGCAGCAGAATCTGGCATAACTTGAGAGACAAAACTTCCTTGGCTAGATTCAAGCTCCATCGCTTTAGCTATATCGCTGTCAACACTGCGACCTGATAAGCCTAATACACCACGGCGTACTTCACCAAACTCAATAATTTGCTGTACTAAGCTATACATCATGTTACTTGGGATAGCGAAGCCAATACCTACATTACCACCGTTAGGCCCTAAAATAGCGGTATTAATACCGATAAGCTCACCACGAAGGTTTACGAGAGCGCCACCTGAGTTACCACTATTAATTGCAGCATCAGTTTGAATAAAATTTTCATAGTTTTCGATATTTAAATTACTACGACCTAACGCACTAACAATACCTGATGTGACTGTTTGGCCTAAACCAAAAGGGCTACCAATAGCAACCGCGAAGTCACCAACGCGTAACTTATCTGAATTAGATATTTTAATCTCGGTTAAGTTATCAGGTTCAATTTGTAAGAGTGCTATATCACTTTCACTGTCAACACCAAGCTTTTTAGCTGGAAGTTGGCGGCCATCTTTCAAGGTGATCATAATTTCATCAGCATTCTCTATAACATGACTGTTAGTGACGATATAGCCTTCTTCAGCATTGATAATTACACCAGAGCCTAAGCCGCGGAAAGGTTTATCTTGAGCTGGATTTTGTCTTGGATTGCCAAAGAAGAACTTGAAAGCATCTGGAACTTGTTGCTTTACAGAGTGTGTACCTTTTACTGTAATGCTGACTACAGCCGGAGTCGCTTGCTCAAGCATGGGTGCAAGGCTAGGCATAGTTTGTCCATTAACACTAGAAGGCCAGGCTGCAACAACTTGAGGGGTGAACGCCGCTAAACTGCTAGTAAGTAGTATTGAACTTATAACTAAAGGTAATTTTTTCATGTTTGATAACTTCTCCATCTTTTAGAAATAACTGTTAACCGATATGATACGCAGTATATTAAGTCGCATTAATATAGACTTATTCTATGAAAATAAGTTCATGAAGTTTAAGTTTAAGTTTGTAACATATTGTTGCGAACCAATATCAATTTTTTATATAAGGTAAAACATTTATAAAAACAAGACCAAATAGTTAACAAAATTAATAAATGTTTTTGAGTTTGGAGTGCTTGAAGATAAAAGCTTACATTTGCAAGCATTTATGAACATAGGAAATAGTAATGAAAAAAGGTTATTTCACATGAGAGTAAAATAACCTTACGAAAGATAAACTTAAAATATGATAAATATTAATGTCGGGGTTTTAACTTACTTTAGAAGTTGCTGGCTTATTCGGTTGGTCTATAAACAAACCGCTTGAAGTATTAGAGTAGTCTAATGCTGGCTCTGTTATAGCTTCATCTGTAGTGACTTTTCTCGCCTTATGTCTTAACGAGGCTGTTTTTGCTAATTCATCGTTAGTTTCTTCGGAGAAAAAAGGCATGGTGATTGTTTCGTTATGGCTAGCTTGCTGAAGTAGCTCGGTACTTTCTTTCATTTGTGCCATTGCCGTTTGACAAGTGTGATTCATCTGCTCTAATAATTTCGAAGAGTTATCTAGATGCTCTGCAACGTCAATTTTATATTGCGCTAAGGCGGTATCGCTTTTGTTGGCTTTTTCAACTAGGCTTTCTTTTTCACTTGAAGTGTTTATTGATAAATGTCTGGCTAAAAAGCCCAATCCGCCGCCGATTATGAAGATAAGTAACGCTGTTGTAAATTCCATAAAATATCCTTAAGTTTTTATTTTAATGGTGATTAAAAGCATTCATATAATAACAAATAATACTACAATATAGCCACCAGCTTTATATATAATATGTAACAACTCGTTTAAAGTTGTCTACTACAACTTTAATTATAAATAATTTTCAATAATAATGATGAACTTGGTAAATAATGATTAAATTATCTCCCTTAGATAAGTATAAGCAAGATTTAGAAAAAGACGACTTTCTTTTTGATGCTGCTCAAGAAAATGCGGTTAAACATTTACAGCGATTATATGACGACTTAAAAGTAAAGCCTATTGAAGTATCAGGCTTTACTAGGGTTCTGAATAAATGGAAGAAAGTTTACAGAAAAACAGAAGAAAAACCTGTAAAGGGCTTATATTTTTATGGTGGCGTAGGTCGAGGTAAAACTTACTTAGTGGATACGTTTTATGATTGCCTACCGTTTGAAAATAAAATGCGAGTTCATTTTCATCGTTTTATGCATCGTGTACACGATGAATTAAAAGGTTTAACAGGTCAGTCTGATCCGCTAAAAATTATCGCTAAAAAGTTTGCTAAAGAAACGCGCATCATTTGTTTTGATGAGTTTTTTGTTTCCGATATTACTGATGCCATGATTTTAGGTAGCTTGTTTGAAGAGCTTTTTGCTTTAAATGTGACGCTTGTTGCAACGTCTAATATTATCCCGGATCAACTCTATCGAAATGGCTTACAACGAGAGCGGTTTTTACCTGCAATAAAACTGATTAATGAGCACACTGAGATTGTTAATGTTGATAGTGGTGTTGATTACCGCTTACGTACTTTAGAGCAGGCTGAAATATTTCATCACCCTTTGGATAAACAAGCGGATGATAATTTAAAGTTATACTTTAAGCAGCTTTCAAACGAAGTTGGTACTAAAGGGCAGTCTATCACTATAAACCACCGTCAATTAGAGACAGTGCAAGCATCGGAAGGTGTTGTTTACTTTGATTTTTCAGTATTATGTGAAAGTGCGAGAAGTCAGGGTGACTATATGCAAATAAGCCAACTTTATCATACCGTATTAATGTCAAATGTGAAGGTTATGGGTAGCGGTAGTGATGACAGTGCAAGACGCTTTATTGCCCTGGTGGATGAATTTTACGAGCGACATGTGAAATTAATTATGTCGGCCGAACAGCCGCTTGAAAGCCTATATAGTGACGGTAATTTATCGTTTGAATTTAAGCGCTGTTTAAGTCGATTACTTGAAATGCAATCGACTGAGTATTTAGGGCGTGAGCATTTGCCTTAGCGAAGCACCTTAAACATGGGGTTATATGCTCATCAAACCATGAAAGTCATTTTATTTACTGGCTTTCATGATTAAGTTTAGTACATTAAAGTATATAGTTTACGGCGATACTTGTTTGCTAAAGCATCCCCATCGGGTAATGACTTTAATATATCTAAATATAAATTTTTACTAGTTTCATCACTACCATCGCTTTGAATTAACCTAAATAACAGGGTTAGTGCTTCTTCATTTCTATTTACTTGGCTATATTGCGCTGCGAGTTGGTGCTTAATATCAGTGTCGTTAGGTGAATCTAAAAGTTTTGCTTCAAGCGCTTGAATTTCAGGAGAGTTAGATGCTTGGCTAGCAAGTTCTAATTTTGAAACAATAGCCTGATAATCAGCATTTTGATCTGCCAATAAAATGCTATCTAGTAAACTTTTCGCTTGTTCGAGTTTTCCGGTTTGAATATAAATGTCACAAAGTACAAGCTTTATATCTGCCCGTTGCTCATTATGAGCATAGGCTTGTTCTATTGCTTGAGATGCTTCATTAAGATTGTTTTCGCTAAGTGCAACTTTAGCTTGTTCAAGAAAGGTATCTTCTGCTTTAGGTAAATGTTTCTCTAAAAAAGCATTAATTGTATCATCGGTTTGCGGACCGGAAATACCGTCTAATGGTTGGCTGTCTTTAACTAATATTGCGGTTGGAACGCCTTGAATACCAAACTGCTGTGCTATTTGCTGCTGAGTTTGACAATCTACCGTAGCAAGCGAAATATAGGCAGATAAAGACTCTAATTTAATCAATAAGGCATTCTTTAATTCTACACTTTCTGGCACTTGCTCTGCCCAAAAACACACTAAAACAAGTTTTTCTTTTGAAGTAGCAACGACTTGTTGCTGAAAATTTTCTATCGTAATTGCTGTCATTGTCATTTTTCCGCAGTTCTATTTAAACTGTATAAGTTGTCTGTTGTGATATCGTTTAGGATTTAACTAAGGGCAAACCATAATAACCCGACACCTAATAATAAACGATATATAACAAAAGGCATCATACCGAGCTTGTCGAGTAATATAAGAAAATAATGAATACAAGCATAAGCGCTTATAAAGGCAATCGAACTACCTAAACCAATAGCAAACCAATCAACAGCTTCGGCTGATAATATTAATTTCAATAACAAATAACTACCCGCCATTGCGATAGCTGGTACAGACAAAAGGAAAGAAAACCTTGCCGCATTCTCTCTGCTTAAACCTAGCAGTAAGCCTATTGTCATGGTAATGCCTGAACGGGAAGTACCTGGGATTAGTGCTATCGCTTGTGCTACACCTATCAATAAAGCACCTTTTAAGCCCAGTTTCTCAAGTGGCTTATGTTGGGCTCTTTTAGCTGATTTTATATCGGCATAACCTAAAAGGAAACCAAAGATTAATGTTGTTGCTGCAATAACGAGAACTGAGCGAAAATGTTCTTCGATCATATCCTTACCGAAAAGGCCAAACAATCCTGCAGGAACAGTTGCGAAAATTATCCACCAAGCAAGCTTCCCTTCAAAAACACTGGTTTCATCCGTTCTTTTAACGCCAATATTTAAGGTGGAAAGCCAGGCTCCAGCCATCGACATCAGTGTTTGACGGTAATAAATAACGACAGCAAGTAAAGTTCCTACGTGAACGGCAACATCAAAAGCTAACCCTTGATCTTGCCAATTCCAGACGTGCGATGGCAATATTAAATGGGCTGAACTTGAAATAGGTAAAAATTCGGTTAACCCCTGAAGTAGGGCTAAAATAATGATCTCTAAAGTACTCATACTATCCTTGCATATTTTAACAGTTTTATATTTATTACCAACAATTTGGAATGCGTTTTATGTGCTGACTTTGTTTATTATAGTTTTTCCACAAAGTAGCATAGTTTATATTTAAAATGGGGTGGATTACTTCTGGAGCAACTTCGCTTAATGGCCATAATACAAAAGCATTTTCATTTATTTCATCTCGTGGTAACTGGGCCGGTGTATTTATGATTAAATCATCATATAACAATAAGTCTAAATCAAGTGTGCGTGGACTAAACTTCTTAGCGTTTTTAGGTCTACCAAATAAAGACTCAATGTCTTTTAAAATCGTTGCTACTTCTTCTACAGAATAGGAACATTGAACTCCTATGACCATGTTGTAAAAATTTTCGCCAGTAAAGCCAACCGCCTCACTTTCAAATAAAGATGACAAAGTTAATTTATCTAAAGATATAGAAAACGAATTAGCTAAAGAGTAAATGCCTTGTTTGACATGATATTTACGCTTAATACTACTACCTAATGAAATGAAGATTTGAGCCATACTATTCAAATGTGATTTTGTTTCTTGGAAAATAGATTTATACAAATAGAACTAGCGGGGCATTTCACCACGTTCAATTGATACGCCAACGGTTTGTGCATTATGAACAGCACCAGGTTTACCAATTTGCAACGACAACCACGGAATATTGTATGTATTGATTAAAAAGGAAGCCATTCGTTCAGCTAATGTTTCTAACAAATCAACAGGGTTATTATTAGCAAATTTTTCAATGCTAATTGAAATATCCGCATAGTCTAGGGTTTTGTCTAGTTCATCATTTTCAGCCGCTTTCGAAGTGTCCCAAGCCATGCTTAAATCTATAACAAGCGTTTGCTTTATTTGTTTCTCCCACTCGAAAAAACCAATAGTAGTTTGAATGCTTAACCCCTTTATAAATACCTTATCCATATCAAGAAGAACTTCTATAATCTGCTAATAAACTGATTTTACCTAGGGTAGGATTGAAAGACTAGCGTTATATTTAATTCTTTTTTCAAAAATTAACAATTTTATTATGATATTATTCGAAGAGAGGCGTAGAATAGAAAATAGACAGTACAATCAAGCAGGTTTTTAGGAAACGTGTTGATATTAATCTTTATTATGATGCTTTTTGCCTATTTATTAGGTTCAATTTCCAGTGCGATTTTAATTTGCAGGTGGTTAGGCTTGCCTGATCCTAGAACAACAGGCTCTAATAACCCAGGAGCGACTAATGTTTTAAGGAACAGCAATAAACTTACAGCATTAACCGTTCTCTTTCTAGATATTCTTAAAGGAACGATTCCTGTATGGAGTGCCTATTTTTTAAAAATAGAGCCTATTTATTTAGGTTTTATAGGTGTTTGTGCATGTTTAGGCCATATGTACCCGTTATATTTTCAGTTTAAAGGTGGTAAAGCGGTAGCTACTGCGTTAGGTACTTTATTACCAATCGGTCTTGGTTTAGGTGGGTTATTGATATTTACTTGGTTTATCGTGGCTAAAGTAACTAAATATTCCAGTCTTGCTGCGATTGTAACTGTCTCTCTTGCTCCATTGTATGTCTACTTCTTAAAGCCTATATATATGTACCCAACACTGATGTTAAGTGTATTAATTGTATTTCGACACAAAGATAATATTTGGCGTCTTATCAATGGTACAGAAAATAAAATATCGTCGAAAAGCGAATAACTCTCCAGATTCTATATAAGTTAAAACTTATTTTAAGTATAACAATCGGAAATAAAATGAAAAAAATTAAACCTTCCCTCTTAATTGGCTCATGTTTAATTGCTAGCTTATCTATACAAGCAATTGCCAATGGTTTCCCCCCTGTAAATGTTAATGTTGTAAAAATTAATAAACATGAATTATCCCCTTCAATTTGGGTGTCCGGTACAGTTTCCACTAACAATAATTCT
>CAWVWK010000037.1:0-19110 GCA_963933725.1 uncultured Colwellia sp. | reverse complement strand
TGAAAACAATGGGGCTAAGCGAACTTGTCCTTGTTGACCCTATCGAAATGCCAAACGGGCAAGCGCAAGCTCTTGCCGCTGGAGCCACAGACGTCCTCGCTGGTGTTAAAGTTGTGAGTAGTTTAAGTGAAGCGATTGAAGGCTGCGGTCTTGTTGTAGGTACTAGTGCTCGTTCAAGAACTTTACCTTGGCCAATGCTTGAACCAAGAGGTTGTGGTGAAAAGCTTATTGCAGAAGCAAGTGAATACCCTGTAGCACTCGTTTTTGGTCGCGAAAGCAGTGGCTTAACCAATGAAGAGTTACAGCTTTGTCATTTCCATGTACAAATTCCTGCAAACCCAGAATACAGCTCTTTGAACTTAGCTATGGCTGTTCAAACCTTGAGTTATGAAGTTCGAACAAGTTATTTACTTTCACTTGAAAAAGGTTACAAGGCTAATGCTAAAGCAAAGAGTGAGGATGATGAACTTTACCCTGTTGTTGAAGAAACAGAACGATTCTATCAGCACTTTGAGTCAACTCTTTTGAAAACAGGTTTTATCATACCGAATCACCCTGGGTTGATTATGACTAAGCTACGTCGGTTATTTAACCGCGCTAGACCCGATATGAAAGAAATCAAAATGATGAGAGGTATATTAGCCTCTGTTGAACGATCAGCTAAAAATAAAGATCAAGAAAAGCCGTAAATTGATTACATAAAGTATAGTGGCGTTATAATAATAGGAAGAAATATGTTTAGCCGAATGAAAGAAGATATAAACAGTGTTTTTGACAGAGATCCTGCTGCACGAACTGCATTCGAAGTACTTCTCAACTATCCAGGCATGCATGCTATTTGGCTCCATAGAATTAGTCACAAGCTTTGGAAATGTAATTGGAAGCTACTTTCTAGAACATTATCTACCTTTTCCAGGTGGTTAACGGGTGTTGAAATTCATCCAGGAGCAACCTTAGGGCGCCGATTTTTTATTGATCACGGTATGGGTGTTGTTATCGGTGAAACCGCTGAAATAGGTGACGATGTTACCTTATATCATGGCGTTACCTTAGGTGGGACAAGCTGGCATTCAGGGAAACGTCACCCAACCTTAGGTGATAATGTTGTTATTGGAGCAGGAGCACAAGTTTTAGGCCCGATTACTGTCGCAAAAGGCGGTAAAATTGGCTCTAATTCAGTGGTCGTAAAAGACGTCCCAGAAAATGCAACAGCAGTTGGCATACCCGCGAAAATTGTTGATGCTAAATCAGCAACCGACAATGCAGATGAAGCGCATTTTAAACAAGCAAGTGAACAACAGGGTAATGCAGATGATTCAAGAAAACAGGCTGCAGAGAAACTCGGATTTGATGCCTATGCTGTTTCTGCTGATAGCCCAGACCCTGTTGCGAAAGCTATAGGACGGTTACTTGATCACATGCAGCTTATGGACGGTAAAGTCGCTAGTTTATGTAAAGAGGTTAATCAAATGGGGGGCGATGTTTGTACCGAACAATTACCTGAACTTAAAGTGGGTGAATTTAGCGAAGACGAAAAAGCAGCAGCTAAAAAACGTACCGAGAAACCTGAGAAGTAGCGACTTAATAATTAACGATGCATGGGGGAGTTTTTTAAGCACTGAGTTTTTGTTTCAACTAAAAAGTAATAGTTGACTAAATTAGTCAACTATTACTTTTAGCGTATAATTATTTAGTGTATAATACTTGACTAGTATAGTCGGGTATAAGAATTTAATTGCCAGAACGACTTATTTTAACGATATAATGACAGTTTCAGTTAATAAAGAGTTTATATGAAATTAACTTCAAAAGGGCGTTATGCTGTAACAGCCATGTTAGATGTTACCCTTAATGGGGCAAGTGGACCGATTTCATTAGCTGATATTTCAGAAAGGCAATCTATTTCACTTTCTTATTTAGAGCAATTATTTTCAAAATTGAGAAAAGTTGGTTTAGTTGAAAGTATCAGAGGGCCAGGCGGAGGTTATTTACTCGGAAAGAGTGCTTCGCAAATTATGGTTGCTGACATATTAAGTGCGGTCAATGAAAGTATTGATGCGACTAAATGTCAAGGCAAAGACGGTTGCCGAGGAGGGCAACAATGTTTAACTCATTCTTTATGGTTAGGGTTAAGCAATAAAATAGAAGATTTTTTAAAAGGTATTAGTTTGGCAGATTTAATGGCTGATAACGAAGTAGCCTCAAAAACAAAAGAAGACAATAGTAATAAGCTAGGTTTATTAAGTGATACACATATTGTGTCGAATGAGCCTTTAATAATTAATTAGATTTAATTATTAATGAAAGAAAGAAAAACGAAAACTTAATTGTTTCGTATCCATATTAATGAGAGAGAATAAGTAAATGAAGCTTCCTATTTATTTTGATTATTCAGCAACTACCCCGGTAGATAAGCGTGTTGCTGAAAAAATGATGGAATACATGACTACGGATGGCCATTTTGGTAACCCAGCGTCACGTTCACATAAGTTTGGTTGGCAAGCAGAAGAAGCTGTTGACGTTGCACGTAACCAAATTGCAGATTTAATTAATGCTGATCCTAGAGAAATTGTTTTTACGTCAGGTGCAACTGAATCTAATAACCTTGCAATAAAAGGTGCAGCTAAATTTTACGGTAAAAAAGGTAAGCACATCATTACCTGTAAAACCGAACATAAAGCTGTCCTTGATGCTTGTCGTGAATTAGAACGTCAAGGTTATGAGGTAACTTACCTTGATCCTGAAGAAAATGGTTTAATCGACCTTAAAAAGCTTGAAGCAGCAATGCGTGAAGACACAATCCTTGTAAGCGTTATGCACATAAACAATGAGATTGGTGTTATTCAAGATATCCAAGAAATTGGCGAAATGTGTCGTTCTCGTAAAATTATCTTCCATGTTGATGCGGCGCAAAGTGCCGGTAAAATCAAGTTAGATATGCAACAACAAAAAGTAGATCTTTTATCTATTTCTGCACATAAAATGTATGGTCCTAAAGGGATTGGTGCATTGTATGTAAGCCGTAAACCACGTGTGAGATTGGAAGCTCAAATGCACGGTGGTGGACACGAACGTGGTATGCGTTCAGGTACATTAGCTACTCACCAAATCGTTGGTCTAGGGGAAGCTTGTCGAATCGCTAAAGAAGAGATGGCTCAAGACTTAGAACATGTTACTCGTATGCGTGACCGTTTGTGGGCTGGCGTACACACCATGGAACAAGTGTTTGTAAACGGCGATTTCGACAAACGCTACCCAGGCAATTTAAATATTAGCTTTAACTTTGTTGAAGGTGAGTCATTAATTATGTCATTGAAAGATCTTGCTGTATCTTCTGGTTCAGCATGTACATCAGCAAGCTTAGAGCCTTCGTATGTATTACGTGCACTTGGTTTAAATGATGAAATGGCACACAGTTCAATTCGTTTTAGCTTCGGTCGTTTTACTACAGAAGAAGAAATCGACTTTGCGATAGAATTAATACAAAAATCAATCGGTCACTTACGTGACATGTCACCGCTTTGGGAAATGTTCAAAGACGGTATCGATTTAGACTCAATTGAATGGGCTGCACACTAGCTGAGTGGCAGTAGCACATAGGAGATATAAAAATGGCTTATAGCGAAAAAGTAATCGATCATTATGAAAACCCAAGAAATGTGGGTTCTATGGATAAAAACGATCCATCTGTAGCAACCGGCATGGTAGGTGCTCCGGCGTGTGGTGATGTAATGAAATTGCAACTGAAGATCTCATCAGAAGGGATTATTGAAGATGCAAAATTTAAAACATACGGCTGTGGCTCTGCTATAGCATCAAGCTCGTTAGTAACAGAATGGGTAAAAGGTAAATCTATTGAAGAAGCGGGAGAAATCAAAAACACCGATATTTCTGAAGAGTTAGCTTTACCACCCGTTAAAATCCATTGCTCAATTTTAGCTGAAGACGCTATTAAAGCAGCAATTGATGACTACAAAAGTAAGCAAGCATAATAGCTAAAGAGAAGTAGGGTTTTAAGTATGTCAGTTACAATGACACCGTCTGCAAAAGAAAGAGTGCAATCTTTTATGTCAAACCGAGGTAAAGGCCTTGGTTTACGTTTAGGCATTAAAACAACTGGTTGTTCTGGTTTAGCTTATGTTCTAGAGTTTGTAGACGATCTTAATGAAGACGATAACGTTTTTGATATTGATGATGTAAAAATTATTATTGATACTAAAAGCTTGGTTTACCTTGAGGGAATTCAATTAGATTTCGTTAAGGAAGGCTTAAATGAAGGATTTCAATTTACTAACCCTAACGCCAAAGGCGAGTGTGGTTGTGGTGAGTCGTTTAACGTTTAAGTGATAATAAGCGCATTTTTAATGCGCTTATTTTATTTTTAAAGGGTGTATTTGTACTGTTTGCTGAAAGTACCTGTGCCTAGTAGATTGGTATTTTTATACCGCCAAAGAAGAGATTTTCATGCTAAACCACTTTCAATTATTTGCCATGGAAGAGCAATTTACGCTTGATTTAAATGCCTTGTCACAGGTATATCAAAACTTACAAAAAACGGTCCATCCAGATAAGTTTGCTCATGCATCTGAACAAGAGCAACTTCTTTCTGTGCAAAAATCAGCACAAATTAATGATGCTTATCAAGTGTTAAAAGACCCGCTTAAACGTGCCGAATATCTTTTAACGTTGCGTGGTGTTGATATGCCAAATGAGCAGCATACTTTTGGCGATACCGCTTTTTTAATGCGTCAAATGGAATTACGCGAAATGCTTGAAGAGGTGCAACAAGCAAGTGATATAGAAAGTGCTTTAGAAATAGCTCAAAAAGAATTAGCACAAGAATACAAGCTTCATTTTAATCAAATGGAGCAGCAGATCTTAGCAAACGATAACAGCAGTAATAGCTTAGCGTGCAATAATTTACGCAAATTAAAATTTTATCAAAAGCTAAATCTTGAAGTAGATCGCCTAGAAGAACAGTTACTAGATTAGCCTTTAAAGTTCCGACTCTCTTCTTTTTCCAAAACTTATAGTTGAATTATTTATCATGGCTTTATTACAAATAGCAGAACCTGGGCAAAGTACCGTTCCACACGAACACCGTTTAGCCGCGGGTATTGACTTAGGTACAACAAACTCATTAATTGCAAGTGTGCAAAGTGGTATAGCAAACACTTTAGTCGATATTAACGACAAAGAACTACTTCCTTCGGTTGTTTCTTATCAAGAAGAGCAAACCTTAGTGGGCTATGAAGCACAAACATATAGTATTAGTGATGCTCAAAATACGATTGTTTCAGCTAAGCGCTTAATTGGCCGTTCTTTAGCTGATATTCAAGCAAAGTACCCATCACTTCCTTATACTTTTTGTGGCGATGAAAATCACCCTGAAATCGTAACAAGAAAAGGCCATATTAACCCTGTACAAGTTTCTGCCACTATTTTAGAAAGCCTAGCAAAACGTGCTGAGCTTTCATTAGGTGGAGAGCTTACAGGCGTTGTTATTACAGTGCCTGCACATTTTGATGATGCGCAAAGACAAAGTACAAAAGATGCGGCGAAACTTGCAGGTATCAACGTACTGCGTTTATTAAATGAGCCAACCGCTGCCGCGGTAGCGTACGGTCTTGATTCACAGCAAACTGGTGTTCAAGAAGGTGTTATCGCAATCTATGATTTAGGTGGCGGTACATTTGATATTTCAGTGTTGCGTTTAAATAAAGGTGTTTTTGAAGTCCTTGCAACTGGCGGTGATTCTGCTCTTGGCGGTGACGATTTTGATGTGGCCATAGTAGACCATTTTATTGAGCAATCTGGCTTGACGCGTCCGTTATCTGCAGCTAAAGAAAGAGAGCTAATTCAGCAAGCTTGTTGGGCAAAAGAACAGCTTAGTCAAAATGAAGTGGTAACAGTTACGTTATCTGAACCAGACTGGAGTTATGATTTTAGCAAAACCACGTTTGACAGCATTATTTTACCATTAGTTAAGAAAACATTACGTGCTTGTAAGCGTAGTTTAAAAGATGCAGGTGTTAGCGTTGATGAAGTGCTAGAAGTTATTATGGTTGGTGGCTCTACTCGAGTACCTTTAGTAAGAACAGAAGTAGAAAAGCATTTTAATAAAAAACCGTTAACTTCTATCGATCCAGATAAAGTTGTTGCTATTGGCGCAGCCATTCAAGCAGATATTTTGGCGGGCAATAAACCAGATAACGATATGCTATTACTTGATGTTATTCCATTATCGCTTGGCTTAGAGACCATGGGCGGCTTGGTTGAAAAAGTCATTAATAGAAATACCACTATCCCTGTTGCCAAAGCGCAAGAGTTTACTACTTTTAAAGATGGCCAAACGGCAATGGCTATTCATGTCTTACAAGGCGAACGAGAACTGGTTGATGATTGCCGCTCTTTAGCTCGTTTTGAATTACGTGGTATACCACCCATGACCGCAGGTGCAGCACATATTCGCGTAACCTTTAAAGTAGATGCTGATGGTTTATTATCTGTTTCTGCAATGGAAAAAGCGTCAGGTGTTGAAACAAGCATCGAAGTTAAACCATCATTTGGACTTGATGATAAGCAGATTTCACAAATGCTGAAAGACTCAATGAATAATGCGAAAGAAGATATTGAAGCGCGTATGCTTAAAGAGCAACAAGTTGAGGCAGCCCGTGTTATCGAAGGCATTGAATCTGCATTAGCAGTTGATCATCAATTATTATCAGCAGAAGAAAAAGCAGATATAGAAGCGGTTATTAAAGAGCTTGCTAAGGTGAGTTTTGGTGATGATCAAAAAGCAATTGAAAACGCGATCGATAAACTTGATAAATGCACAGAAGATTTTGCTGAACGCCGCATGGATAGCTCAATTAATGTTGCTTTATCGGGTCAATCTGTTGATAAAATTTAATCGATAAATTTAGATAAATAAAGCAGATAAAGAACACTCAATGTATAAGACTTAGTGAAGATTTACTTAAGTCATTAATGAAAAGTAAGAGAAATATTATGCCAAAAATTATATTTTTACCCCATGAAGAATTATGCCCAGAGGGTGCAGTTGTAGAGGCTGAACAAGGTGAAACCGTATTAAATGTTGCCCTAAAAAACGATATCGGTATTGAACACGCTTGTGAGAAAGTTTGTGCTTGTACGACGTGTCATGTGATCATTCGTGAAGGTTTTGACTCAGTTGAAGAGGGTGACGAACTAGAAGAAGATATGCTTGATAGAGCGTGGGGGCTAGAGCCAGATTCACGTCTTAGCTGTCAGGTTATTATGTCAGATGAAGACTTGGTTGTAGAAATTCCGAAGTACACAGTAAATATGGTATCTGAAAACCACTAGTAAGTTTTATAGCCGTTTTATTAAAAAAGCGCCATTAGGCGCTTTTTTAATGCTTATTTTTATATTTAACCCATTAATTCCATTAAGTTTGTGATCTTGTTGTAAGAATGAAAAATGACTTATTTTAACAAGTACAAATGAGCAATAACTTAATTGAATGGGTGTTATAAGCCTTGGTAGTATTGACTGATCGTTGATTCAGGTACTAAGTTATGAATTACCTGAGATACCTCATCACTATTGCTGACTTTTTTATCCTGCTGCTCTTTAAGTAATTGCTCAAACTGTTGCACGAGTAACGTTTTATCAGGCATGGCTTTATCACCCGAGCCGATATTTGTTAAATCAATCATAAAGCCGTCAAACAGGTCACTTAGGTCATCAATAATTTCTGTATTTAAGAATTGGTCTTTATTGTAAATGCTTGGATAACCAGCTTTTTGCTTATCAATGGCAAAATCTTCACCTTTCAAGTTTGTAATCGTGGTTGATTTATCGCAAGAAAGCATACAGCCGTTATCAATGCGCGGTTTTTCACAGCCAACACTTTGCTGGAAGAAGCATTGCCTGCTAGCCATTAGCAGAATAGGGTGGTAAATACTGTAAAGCATTTTGAAATTTTCAGGCCTAGCGATATTTTTAATTTGCTGTTTGTTGATTTCATTTGAAATAAACGCACCAGCGCAATCAAACGTTTCTTTGAAGGCTTTTAACACGTATGAGTTAGTCGTATTTAAAAACGGGCCTGCAATCCACTTTATGCCAAGCTTATAGGCTTCAAAAGCAATACCTGTATTATTAGTAACAACCAACGCAGGTTTAACTTCCTGTAAAATATTTAAGGCAACATCATAGTCTTTGCCAATTAGCACAGAAGGAAACCATGGGATTAAATTTGGGTGTGCTTTTAGCAAATCTACATATTTCGTACAACCGCGCTTATAGGCGTCAGGTAACTTAAAGTATATATCAGCGTCAGTTTTCTCACTTAAGTATGCATCAGTAATATCACAAATTAGAACGGATAACTTAGGCCCTTCGACAATGGCCTCTTTACCTTTAGGTGAGCTGACAAGTTTAGGTAGGACTACTTCTGGTAATACTGCTTGGTTATTATTCAGTAAGTTGGCAAGTTGCTTTTTAAGTATACTCACTTCTTTAAAAGGAATACTTAAATTTGTTTGTAGTGCACCAGTCGATAATTCAGTTAAATTGTACTGGCTGTTATTAAAGCTTCTAAAGCGCTTTTCAATAACCGATTCATCGATACTATTTTTATCTGTAGGTATTAATAGGCTATTTGATTGCACTTCAAAGCTTTCTTTATCTGTTGTCGCTTTAATAGTAAGCGGTTGATGTGTATGACCTGAAACAACGATTGATAAAGGAGTTTTATCTATGCTTAAACAGTTGATCTTATCAAATACCGTCGCCTTTATTTCTTTATTTTGCTGATGAAGTGTTTGCTCAACTTCATGAATTTGAACAACAGAAATAGCATTACTTTTATCGACAGCATGTTTTGTTGAGTTATCTCGAGGATTATCAATAAACATCGACTGGTTTAAATCGCCGCGCAAAAAGGCATTTGAAAAATCACGGTTGAAAACTTGATACAAACGCTCGCCATCTTCTGTGTTTTCACCGGTTTCTATAATACCGTCTATTTGTTTTCTAAAACTGTCAATAACGGTGTAAACATAGTTGGCACCTTTGATACGTCCTTCCACTTTAAATGAATGAACGCCTGCTTTAATTAAGGCAGGCAAATCAAAAAAAGCAGAGTTGTCTTTAATGTTTAAAGGAAAGCTATTGCCTGACTCGGTAGTTTCATATTCTTCTCGACAAGCTTGACTACAACGACCGCGATTGCCTGAATTTCCTACACTGGCAGAGGTGGAATAACATAAGCCAGAAAAAGCGATACACAATGAGCCATGTACAAAAACTTCTACTTTAACATCTTGTTCGTCTGCCACCTTTGTAATGGCACTAATTTCACGTAGGTTCATTTCACGAGACAAGTTTACACGTGATGCCCCTAAGGCTTTTAAAAAGCCAATTTGCCCTGCATTATGGGTTGTTAATTGCGTAGAAGCATGAATTTCAAGACGAGGGAAATGCGTTGTTATCAGATTAAATAAGCCAATATCTTGAAGTATAACGCCATCTAATGTGGTATTAACTAGCTTGCTTAGTAAGGTTGCTAGCGACTTAAACTCTCGCTCTAACATGACAATGTTTAAGGTTAAGAAAATTTTACAGCCGTATTCGTGAGCTAATTTAATCACTCCAACAAGTTCATCAAAAGAGATATTCGAAGCACGGTTTCTCGCGTTAAATACATCTAAACCGCAATAAACAGCATCTGCACCGGCAATAATAGCTGCTTTAATTGCATCGACACCGCCACCGGGTGCTAGTAATTCAATATCCGAATTCATTTATAAACCTATACAAAGTCATTGAAAAAAGTTAACTGATAAAAGCTCGTGCTAACTTTAGCCGTTATTTAAATAAAAAAAAATAATTATTAAAATAAGCAATAAAGCGATAACTTAAGTGAAAAGAAAACGATTTTACCCGTATAATTAAGCAAAGAATAGTTTTATACGGGATTTGCTCTTTTTTAATTGGAAATTGGTATATAGCCATTTGCCAGTATTTAGAGGTTTTAATCGTCTAAAGTGAGTTAATCCATATCAATATAGCCAGTTTCAAATTAATCGATTTCAAATTAAGTGAACTAAACATCAAAGTTAATATCATGAATCAAGCAAGTTGCTTTACCGCTTTTACACAGAATATCTCAAGTATTCCATTGCCTGAACGCTTCACGTTCCCGCACTGTTATGAGCCACATCCACTTTGTGTTATTGCCTCTGATGAATTACAACAAAAGCTATTGTCACAAACTTCTCTTAAGGCGTTTTTTGAGCAGTCAGGGAAAATGTTCGGTGTACTTTTAGTTAAAAATGCTCAAGACGAGTTAGGTTATATAAGTGGTTTTTCAGGCAAAGGCTTTGCTAATGACAATAAGCTAAATATGGTACCTGCCATTTTTGAACTTACTAAAGAAAATAGCCAAAACAGCTTTTTCCATCATGAAAGCGACATTATCAACCGGTTAAATAACACCTTGGTTGAATTAGAAGCGAACCCTAAGTTAAGTGATTATCAGCTAAAGTTAGAACAAGCAATAAATGCCCAAAATGAACAACTAGAAAACTGTTATCAATTAATGGCTCATAATAGAAAGTGTCGCAAAGCTAAACGAATTGAAATAAAAGCAACTTTACAAGATGAAGAGCTGGCTTTGCAGTTAAGTGCATTGGCTAATAAGAGTGTTCAAGATAAAAATCAGTTACGAGACTTAAAGCGTTTTTGGCAAGATGAAATTCTTGCCATAGAGCAGCCGTTATTAAAGCTTAAGGATGAAATTTTAGACATAAAGAAAACCAGAAAAAAACTTTCAACTAAATTACAAAAAAAATTGTTTAAACAATACCGTTTACTTAACATTAAAGGCGAAGAAAAAGATGTGTTAAGTCTTTTCAAACAAACGCCTTTTCCTATGCCACCAGCAGGTACGGGTGATTGTGCTGCACCTAAGTTACTTCAATATGCCTTTTTGCATAACTTAAAGCCACTAGCAATGGCTGAGTTTTGGTGGGGGAAAGCGCCAACGTCTGAGATAAGGCAGCACAAAAACTTTTATCCTGCTTGCTCTGGGAAGTGTCAGCCTATTTTAGGTCATATGCTAGAAGGGTTAAAAGTTGACAAAAACTCTCTGTTAATTAATCCTGGCGAACAGTTAAATTTAACCTATCTTTATCATGATGAAGACATGGTGGTGGTAAATAAACCTAGCGGACTTTTATCGGTTCCTGGTAAAAATATCAAAGACAGTGTTTACGAGCGAGTTAAAGAAAAGTTCCCACAGGCGACAGGATCTCTTATCGTTCATCGTTTAGATATGTCTACATCAGGTATTATGATTTTAGCATTAACTAAGCGCGCTCAAAAAAACCTTCAACAACAATTCATCTCCAGAAGTATTAAAAAATGTTATGTGGCGATTTTAGAAGGGGACATTGCAGGTAAATTTCCTGTAAACGGCGAGATTACTTTACCATTACGCGGTGATCTTGATGATAGGCCTAGACAATTAGTCTGTGTAGAACATGGGAAAAAGGCTAAAACTCAGTGGCAAATCATTGAAACTCAAAATGGTCGCACTAAGCTTTTTTTATACCCAGAAACAGGTAGAACACATCAGTTGCGTGTACATTGTGCCCACCCCGACGGCTTAAGCATGCCTATTGCTGGAGATGACCTTTATGGTAGTAAAGAACCCAGAAATATAGGCCATGGAAATATAAGTTCAATATCACGCCTTTGTTTACACGCCAAAACCTTAGAACTTCATCATCCTGTTACACGAGAAGTTATGATCTTTGAAATAGAAGAAGATTTTTAAATATAGAGACTTTTGGCATGTGAATTACGCGAACGTTCACAAATTAATTAATAAATGATAAAAAACTAGTTAAATTTCTAAAAATGCGCTTGCTTGAAATTTAATTTGGTTTACTTTGTGTTTTGTTGTTTTAAATTTTATTTATGGGGTTCTGTCCTGTTGAATGATGAAATAACACAAGGTATAATCGGTCGTATTAAGCTTTAATTACCACAAATTACTTTATAAGTAATTAATTTTAAGTGACATTTTTTTAGGTGGACCTATGACAAATAAAACAGCACTTCACGAGAAACATTTAGCTTCTGGCGCTAAAATGGTTGATTTTCACGGCTGGGATATGCCCATTAACTATGGTTCACAAATAGAAGAACATCATGCAGTTCGCCAAGAAGCTGGTATGTTCGATGTTTCCCATATGACCATTGTTGATATTCAAGGTGAAGATGCAAAAGATTTTTTACGTCGTCTGGTTATTAATGATGTTGCTAAGTTAACTGTTG
Source organism: uncultured Colwellia sp. (assembly GCA_963933725.1). Taxonomy (GTDB): domain Bacteria; phylum Pseudomonadota; class Gammaproteobacteria; order Enterobacterales; family Alteromonadaceae; genus Colwellia. Next base: position 6,777 of record CAWVWK010000037.1, on the reverse strand, counting down.
CAGGTAAAGCTCTTTATACGGGCATGTTAAATGAAAATGGTGGGGTAATTGACGACCTTATTATTTATTACTTCTCTGGAACAAACTATCGTTTAGTAGTGAACTCTGCAACGCGTGAAAAAGATTTAGCTTGGATCAACAAACAAGCTCAAGGTTATAGTATTAGCGTAACTGAACGTCCAGAGTATGGCATGATTGCCGTGCAAGGTCCTAAAGCTAAAGCGATGGTAGGCAAACTGCTTAGCGAAGAAGAAAATGCTGCAGTTGAAGGCATGAAGCCATTTTTCGGTGTTCAAGTTGGCGATTTATTTATTGCAACAACAGGCTATACCGGGGAAGAAGGTTATGAAATAATTGTTCCTGATGCGGTTGTTGAAACCTACTGGCAGAAATTATTAGATGAAGGTGTTAAACCTTGTGGTCTTGGTGCACGCGATACATTACGTTTAGAAGCAGGTATGAACTTATACGGCTTAGATATGGATGAAAGCGTTTCTCCTATTGCTGCCAACATGGCCTGGACAATTGCTTGGGAACCAAACGAGAGAAACTTTATTGGTCGTGATGCGTTAACAGCGCAAAAAGAAGCGGGTGACCAACCTAAACTTGTAGGTTTAGTATTGGAAGCGAAAGGCGTATTACGCTCTCATCAAAAAGTGATTACCGCATTTGGTGAAGGAGAAATTACTTCCGGTACTTTCTCTCCAACATTAGGTCATAGTGTTGCTTTAGCGCGCGTTCCAAGAAGTGTTAAAGTTGGTGATATGGTCGAAGTTGAAATGCGTAAAAAATTGGTTAAAGTTGCAGTAACCAAACCAAGCTTTGTACGTAACGGTAAAAAAGTTTTTTAAGAATTTTGAAGAAATAGTAATATTGAGCAGATTTGTGCTATAAATTTTAAACAAATATTAAAATAGGTAATAAAAAATGAGCAACATTCCATCAGAATTAAAATATGCAGCTTCTCACGAATGGGTACTTGATGAAGGTACTGGCATTGTTACTGTAGGTATTACAGAGCATGCACAAGATTTATTAGGTGACATGGTTTTTGTAGAATTACCTGATGTTGGCGATACAGTAAATGCTGGCGATGACGTATGTGTTGCTGAATCCGTTAAAGCCGCTTCAGATATTTATACACCTGTTACCGGTGAAGTTGTTGAAGTAAATGAAGAATTAGAAGATTCACCTGAATTAGTAAACTCTGACGCTTTTGGTGACGGTTGGTTATTTAAAATCAAGATGGACGATTCGTCTGAATTAAACGACCTACTTGACGCGGAAGGTTACGAAAGTTCAATTGACGAAGACTAATCAATTTATTGATTATTTCGTTTTGTAAAATAATTGTGCAACACAACGGTGTGAATTAAATATTGCAGTCAGTCGGTAAGATTACCTGTGAACTAAACATACTTTAATGAACACTTTAGCCATTGTACCCTCAACGCTCTGATTTGTATCAGAGCTTTGTTTAATTTTGCCTTTAAAAACTTCCTGTTTAACGATTTCAAAACAAGCACTTTGTGTTTTCTCTTAAGGTAACGCACAGCTTTGCAATCGATATACAAAGGGTAATCTTTTCATTGTTATAAGAAGCAATGAATAATACCAATTCCATTAAGTTTGTTATCTTGTTGTAGACAGGGAAAATGAATCGGGGCAAGGCGCTCGATTGAGTAATAGCTAGCTATTGGGATTGAGAGTAACGAAGCCATGACTTACTTTAACCAGGACAAGTGAGCAATAACTTAATTGAATTGGTATAAGTAACTCAGGCAAGTAAAAATTAAAAACATTATTAGACTAAATTAAGAAGTTCCTTATGACTATTCAACACGCTGTAGAAACCCTTTCAGAATTAGAGCAAAACGAAGCATTTATCGGTCGCCATATTGGTCCTAATAAAGCACAAACACAAGCTATGCTAGCAGATATAGGTGCAAGCAGTATTGATGCCTTAGTTGATGAAATAGTACCTGCAGATATACGTTTGTCGGCATTACCAGCCATTGAAGAAAGTAAAACAGAAGTGCAAGCGCTAAGCGACTTAAAAAAAGTAGCTTCACTGAATAAAGTAAACACCTCTTATATTGGTTTAGGTTATTACCCAACGTTAACACCAAACGTTATTTTACGTAATGTGCTTGAGAACCCAGGATGGTATACAGCTTACACGCCATATCAGCCAGAAATTGCTCAAGGTCGTTTAGAGTCATTATTAAACTATCAGCAAATGTGTATCGACCTAACGGGGTTAGATCTTGCTTCAGCTTCTTTATTAGACGAAGGTACTGCGGCAGCCGAGGCAATGGCATTAGCTAAACGAGTTTCTAAAAATAAAAAATCAAACCTTTTCTTTATTTCAAGCGATGTTTACCCACAAACCATCGACGTTGTTAAACAACGTGCAGAAATGTTTGGTTTTGAACTTGTCATTGCCCCAGCTGATGATGTCGTTAACCATGATGTGTTTGGTGCACTTTTACAGTATCCAAGCGCAAGTGGTGAAGTACGTGATATCTCTGATTTAATTGAAAACGTACACGAGAAAAAAGGTATTGTTGCTGTTGCTGCCGATATCATGAGTTTAGTGATGCTTAAAGCGCCAGGTGAATTAGGCGCCGATGCAGTTATTGGCTCTAGCCAACGCTTTGGTGTGCCAATGGGCTATGGTGGTCCTCATGCGGCTTTCTTTACAACACGTGATAAGTACAAACGTTCTTTGCCAGGTAGAATTATCGGTGTTTCAAAAGATACACGCGGTAATGCGGCACTTCGTATGGCAATGCAAACACGTGAGCAACATATACGCCGAGAAAAAGCCAACTCAAACATATGCACAGCTCAAGTATTACTTGCCAATATGGCTGCGTTTTACGCGGTATATCACGGACCTCAAGGTTTAAAAACCATTGCAAATCGCATTCACCGTTTAACTGATATTTTATGTTTAGGTACTGCAAGTAAAGGCTTAATGGCTTCTCACGCAAACTATTTTGACACCTTAACATTTAAAACCCAGGAGAAAGATGAAATTGTAGCACGCGCTTTAAAAGCTGATGTTAACTTGCGCACAGACGTTGAAGGTAAAATCTCTGTTTCTTTAGATGAAACGACTACACGTGAAGATGTCGCACAACTTTTCGATATTTTATTAGGTGAAGGTCACGGCCTTAAAGTTGAAAACTTAGATGGAGTGGTTATCGCTTGTGGTCATTCTTCTATCCCTGAATCGCTAGTACGTCAGTCTGAAATTTTAACTCACCCAGTATTTAACTCGTATCACAGCGAAACTGAAATGCTGCGTTATATTAAAAAACTTGAGAACAAAGATTTAGCATTGAACCACTCAATGATTTCGCTTGGATCATGTACCATGAAATTAAATGCGACAGCGCAGATGATTCCAGTATCTTGGCCTGAATTTGCTAACATGCACCCATTTGCGCCAATTAATCAGGCGCAAGGCTACAAGCAAATGATTGACGAACTAGCCGACTGGTTAGTGGAATTAACCGGTTACGACAAAATGTCTATGCAACCTAATTCAGGGGCACAAGGCGAGTATGCTGGTTTAATCGCAATTCATAAATACCACGAAAGTCGCGGCGATTCACACCGTAACATTTGTTTAATCCCATCTTCAGCACACGGTACCAACCCAGCATCAGCTCAAATGGTAGGTATGAAAGTTGTAGTAGTAGATTGCGACAAAGAAGGTAACATTGATATGGACGACTTAAAGGCGAAAGCGCAAGAGTTATCCGAAAACTTATCTTGTATCATGATCACTTATCCGTCTACTCATGGTGTTTATGAAACGACTATTGCTGAAATTTGTAATATCGTGCATGACCATGGCGGTCAAGTTTACCTTGACGGTGCTAACATGAACGCACAGGTTGGTTTAACATCGCCAGGTTTTATTGGCGCAGATGTGTCACACCTTAACTTACATAAAACTTTTGCTATTCCACATGGTGGCGGTGGCCCAGGTATGGGGCCAATTGGTGTTAAAGCACACTTGGCACCATTTTTACCTGATCATGCCTTAATAACGGTTGACGAAACCACTAAAGGTAATGGCGCCGTTTCAGCAGCACCTTTTGGTAGTGCAGGCATTTTATGTATCTCATACCTTTATGTTGCACTTTTAGGTAAAAAAGGCGTAACGGATGCAACTAAATATGCCATTACCAATGCAAACTACTTAGCGAGCAAACTTAGCCAGCATTATCCTATTTTATATACGGGTTCAAATGGCCGTGTTGCACATGAATGTATTATCGACCTTCGCCCACTTAAAGCTGAATCAGGCATTACTGAAGTCGATATGGCAAAACGTCTAATGGACTATGGTTTCCATGCGCCAACGATGTCATTCCCAGTTGCAGGTACGTTCATGATTGAACCAACAGAGTCTGAAAGCAAAGTTGAATTAGACAGGTTCATTGAAGCAATGGTATGTATTCGTGATGAAGTACGTAAAGTTGAAAATGGCGAGTGGAGCAGTGAAAGCAACCCGTTGTGCAACGCGCCACACACACTTGCAGATATTACCAACACATGGGATAGAGGTTACACGGTTCAAGAAGCCGTATTCCCTGTAGCGGCTGCAGCGGCAAACAAATTCTGGCCAACCGTGAATCGTATTGATGATGTATACGGTGACAGAAACTTAATCTGTTCATGTCCAAGCGTGGATACGTATAAAGATTAAGGGTTTTATTGAACACGAAAATTCTAGTTGGAAACTCTAGAGTTATTTATTTAAAAAGCGAACTTTTATAGTTCGCTTTTTTTTGATACCGCTTGTTGTAGTGTTACGAAGCATTGCTGCCTTTATTCTTCACCCAAGTTTAACCACGCGAGTTCAAGCTTACCCTTTAATGACGGCTACGTTGCTTGTTGGCATAAAGGTTTAGTTTTTCTGTCTAGCTAGATAACAAATTTTCATGCCCTCCCAGCTGTTTTGATAGTCTTTTAGATTACCTACCTCTCTTTGAGATTAACCAGTTCAAAAATTATCATCGCTTCAAGGTAATACCTAAGGAAGTTTAAATCACACCACATTCATCTGAGACAAGTAATGTATTCAAATTGAGATGAGGAGGAGGTATTGATAAAGCGGATAGAATGAATTTAACTATCTTATACTTGTATGACAACATACAAGATGATATCGTATGATAAGTTTACAGCGATAGTAGGGTTTATTATGAGCAACAATCAAGGCACAGAGTTATTTTCACTGAAAGGAAAAACGGCATTAGTCACAGGTGCTAGCCGAGGTTTAGGCCAGGCACTGGCAATCGGTTTAGCGCAAGCAGGGGCTAAAGTGGTTTGTTCAAGTTCAGCCATTGGTGGCACTAAAAAAACGCGTGAACAAATTGAGATGTTCGGACAACAAACGTTCGAAGTGGCAGCTGATTTATCTGATGCTAACTCTGTGCTAGCACTGGCCGGAAAGGCTGAGAGCTTTACTGGCCAAGTGGATATTTTAGTTAATGCCGGCGGTACCATTGCCAGAGCACCTGCTGTTGACTTTCCATTAAGTGATTGGCAGCAAGTGATTGATGTCAATTTGAATGCAACGTTTTTGTTATGTCAGGAAATTGGCAAAGGGATGTTGGCACGTGGTGAAGGCAAGATCATTAATATCGCTTCAATGCTTTCTTATACCGGTGGTATTACAGTGCCGGCGTACACTGCGAGCAAACACGCTGTAGTAGGGGTAACTAAGGCATTAGCCAATGAATGGGCGAGTAAAAACTTGCAAATTAATGCCATCGCACCTGGCTATTTTAAAACCGATAACACTCAGGCATTACAAGATGATCCTGTTCGCAATGTTGAAATTGAAAAACGTATTCCATCCGGCAGCTGGGGCGAACCAGAACAGTTAGTTGGTGCCGCTGTTTTTTTAGCAAGTGCTGCGAGTGATTATGTCAATGGCCATGTACTGGCCGTAGATGGTGGCTGGTTAGCAAGATAGTCGAATAGCCTAAGCCGACAATTAATTAAAAAGTTTAAATGTGAGTAAATAAAATGACAATAAATTATAAAACCCGTTATGCCGTAGGGCAAAATGAAGCAAAAAAATTTGATACAGAAGCAACAAGAGACGCATTTTTGCTTGCAGATTTGTTTGCCGATAATCAAATTAACTTAACCTATACCCATTACGACCGTTATATTATTGGGGGAGTAGTACCCGTTGATTCGACACTGGCGTTAGATAGCATTGACCCATTGAAAGCACCTAATTTTTTAGATCGACGTGAGCTGGGTATTATCAATATTGGCGACACTGGTGTTGTAGAGGTTGATGGACAGGTTTATATGTTAGAAAATAAGGAAGCACTTTATGTCGGTGCCGGCAGTAAAAATGTCACATTTGGCAGTGAAAACGGCAAACAACCGGCAAAGTTTTATTTAAATTCGGCGCCAGCACATTGCTCATACCCGACCAAAAAAGTGAATCGTGATAATGCTAAAGTACTTGAACTTGGCTCGCTGGAAACCTCAAATGAGCGTACCATTTATCAGTTGATTATCAATGGTGTGGTGGAGACTTGTCAGCTACAAATGGGGTTAACTATGTTAAAACCAGGCAGTGTATGGAATACCATGCCAGCACATCAACATGATCGTCGTATTGAAGCGTATTTATATTTTGATGTTCCAGAAGAGCAAGCTGTCTGTCATTTTATGGGTGAGCCTAAAGAAACACGCCATATTTGGATAACAAATCAGCAAGCTGTAGTCTCT
>CAWVWK010000036.1:0-19508 GCA_963933725.1 uncultured Colwellia sp. | reverse complement strand
CAAATTCTTTTTGGCTAAAACTCAATTAATTATCAAGAATGAACAAAGTTCAGAATCGCTGAAATTTAGCGATCCTGCGTTTTGCCAACATCACTCATATTTAACCTAAATTTACAAAAATATTGAAAAAACATATCTCAAAAAAATAATTTTAAAATAATCAATAAATTCAATCTGTGAAACTTCTAAGATAATATCCTTGTTGGTTTTTTGGATATTGTTGGTTTTTTTTGGTTTCCGTACACGTGATATCGCTGATGCGATCACTGAAACTGGCGTTGAAATTGCTAAAGCTGAAGTACGTTTACCTTTAGGTGCTCTTCGTGAAACAGGTGAATTTGATATTGCAATTCACTTACACCCTGATGTTGATATTAGCATTAAAGTGGTTGTTATCGCAGAAGCATAAAAGTTAAGTTACAGTTAACACTATAATTTTCAACTTTGTATGTAAACACCGTAACTTAAGTTTACGGTGTTTTTTTATTTACCGACTTAATATGTAATAACATGATTATATTTTAAGTGGGTAAATTGACTTACCAAGCAGATCCAGCCTGAATATAAAATACCGAGTCTTCAGGTCCTTTGGCAATATCTATGCCCATATTAAAGTCATATCGCCTAGCGATAAGATAACGAATACCAAGCCCTCTAGTGGTGCGGCTACTCGCACTGGATAATTCAGAAAAGCTATCGCTAGTCTTACCAATACCAGCAAAAGCTGACACTTCCCAGCGAAAATTGATTTTGTAGGCTAATTCGACTTCTGTCATTGCTACAGACTGCCCTTGATACCTTGCCGATGGAATGCCCCGCAACGAAATGGAGGGTGTCGCAAAAGGTGGTAACACCTGTTCAGCATCTACATAGTCAGCCTCAACTCGAAGCGCAGTTCGCCATTTTTTTGATAATTTAAAATAATTTAATGCGCTAAATTCAATCAAATTATAATCAATATCAGAACCAATAGCATTATCAAACCATAAATAATTGAACTCATATTTAAAACCCGAAGTAGGGGAAAAAAAGTTATTTCTAGAGTCATATTCTAAGGTAAGTCCTGCACCTGAGGTGACTATGCTAGATGACAATACATTATTCTGCTCGCTGGACAAACGACTCAAGGTTGCGAGGTTTTCATCGGCTTTAACGATACTTACATCGGCATTCACATAACGTTGAATAGGTCCAACATAAAAAGCACTTTGACCTAATTTAAATTTCAGATTCTGCATTAACACCTTGGCACTTGTGTTAATGGTAATCGGTCTATCGAGGCTGATGTCAGCAAACCCATAAAAATCGATGTCAACATCACCATAGCCACCACCGCCTAAATATCGAACGCGGCCTTGTTTAAAAAAGCCTAAATGTCCACCGCCAATAAAGTAAGATTGATTACCTGTATATGCTGCAAAGACAGCCGAAACATTAGGCGGCATAATATTTCTTGATGCTTCAATATTATTCTCATCTTGCATTATCTCAAGTCGTTTCGCTTGGTCTTCTTCTGATTCATGGAAAAATAATCCAGTCATCCCTAAGCCGCCCTCTACTGATGGATCAGTGATAATGATAGGCACTGGCAAAAAGCCATAAGCATTCTCAGCAAGGAAACGTGACGCATCAAACTTACCATCAAACTGATCCGTAAATAGGTCACCAGCAAATACTGATACTGATGTTAAAATCATTATTAGGAATAGCGTAATATTATTTAATATAGTCATAAACTTACTTAGTTGGATCAACACCTTTTTAGTCTATACCTAAATTGTATTTTTGTAAAAAAAACCTTCAAATAGTTGTAAAATAGGAAGATAGTTATAACTGTAAAACCAAGTAGCCATTCAGGGGCATTAGTAACTTATACTTGCAGTTTTTGTGTTCATGAATTTAACTAAGTTACTTGAGTTTACATAGTAAATACATCGAATATAGCTTTTTTGTGTATGTGTAAAAATCATAAATGTACCAAAATTTGTTGCTGATCTTTCTTGGTCATTTTACTTATCACCAACATGTACGACTTACCCATCATACGCCCTAGCTCCCCTTGAAGAATAGAGCCATCAAGAATAGTACTGTTCCAATGAGCTTTATTCATATGATACCCCGCTCTAACCGATTTAAAGATATCTCGTAGCATAAGCACTTCATTTGGATCGCACTTTCAATTAACCCAGAATTGCTTACTTGCCCCTTTAAAAAACTTTATGTCATCACCAAAAAGGGGAATCTAAATTTACTTCTGGTTTTGCGCTTAAATACCTTTCTGCTTGCTCAAGTTGCATAGTTTTCGTCAAATAAATTTTCTTAAGGACTTTTAATATACCCCCTTATTTCCAAAAAAGAAGTAAATAAAAAGGCCATTGCATCAATGCAATGGCCTTTTTATTCAGTTTAAATTAGCGAGTACTATTCAATAGATATATCTACTAGTTATCCCCTATATATCTTCTTCAACTAAGGTCATCAGTGATGTATTTCCACCCGAGGCTGTGGTATCAATACTAACCGTTTTTTCAGTGACTAAACGTTGAATTAAGTTATCAAAATATTCTGAAGAGATAACGGGTAGAATAGCACCTTCTCGTTCAGCGAGTTTTTCACTCATATATTGTTTTCTGTCACAATGACTATCAATAACAACACCTGCAAGTCGAGGATGCGCTAACATTTCTTCTAGGTGACACAGTTTAGCTACCTGAAACACGTTTTGACCAGCTCCTGTTGCAATAAATTTATCTCTAAAAGCAAGCGCTTCATCATAGAATAAATCAGATACTACCGTAACAACGGTATTACCCGTTGCTAATGCCGATACTATGGATATGACCCAAAAATGGAAGCTTACATTCACATCAGCAAAACAGATTACTGTGCCTCTATTTTCAAGATATACAATATTTGATTCACCTGTTGGACCAGGAAGCACTTTAGGTTTCTTCATTAAAGATTCAACCGCAAGCAGTTGCGAGCGAGATTCTTTCAACGTTAAGTTTAAGTCGTCAGCCAAATTATCAACAATATCAACATGAGCGATTTTAGCGAGTAGTTGTCGCACACACGAAACACGATTATTTAGTGCAATCAATCGCCATGCTTTTTCTGCTTTATCGGCATTATTCATTAAAGACTTGGCTTCAAAACTCGCTTTTTCATCACTCAATAAATTAATAGATTGCTTTTCAGAGTAAGAAAAGTTTTCTGCATTTGGGGTAGACTTCTCTTGCACTAAACGTGTTAAATAGTTTTCACCCCCAGCTTTTGGCCCTGTACCTGACAAGCCTCGTCCACCAAAAGGTTGTACGCCTACAACAGCGCCAATCATATTTCGATTAATATAAATGTTACCTGCTCTAGAAAGGCTTGCAAGCTCAGCAGCTCTTTCTTCTATTCGCGTATGAATTCCCATGGTTAAACCAAAGCCCGTGCTATTAATTTTTTCAATGATCTGCTCGATTTCATTGCCTTTAAAGCGAATAACATGGACACATGGACCGAATACTTCTGATTTCAGTACGCTAATATCGCCAACTTCATAAAGACGCGGTGCAAAGAAGAAATGACCATTATCATCATTAACTTCATTACTAAATGCACATTCATGCAACAGTTTGCCATTATCTTTCATGTATTCAACATGCTTATTTAAAGCGTTTAGTGCTTTTTGATCGATAATAGGCCCTATATCTGTATGCAGTTGCGCTGGATCTCCGATATGAAGCTCTGATAAAGCCCCTTTAAGCATATCAATAACATTATCAGCGATATCTTCTTGTAAAAATAATACACGTAAAGCTGAACAGCGTTGGCCGGCTGACTGAAAACCTGAAGAGATAACATCGTCAACCACTTGTTCTGGTAAGGCTGTCGAGTCAACAATCATACAGTTTTGACCACCCGTTTCTGCAACAAAAGGAACTTGAGCACCAGAGCGTTGTGCAAGTGTTTGCGAAATTAAGGTTCCAGTTGCTGTTGACCCTGTAAACATAACCGCCTGCACACGCTCATCAGGAACGATAACAGAGCCTACTTCACTCCCCTTTGCCATAACAATTTGTACAACATTTTCAGGTAAACCCACTTCTTGCAGTAATTTCATCGTAAACAGAGCGATTAAACCTGTTTGTTCTGCAGGTTTAGAAATAACCGTGTTACCGGTTGCAATAGCGGCAGCAACTTGTCCTAAGTATATCGCGAGAGGGAAATTCCATGGGCTTATACAAAGTACAACACCTCGTGAAACCAACCTTTCATCTTCAGCTAAATCAATGGCTCGGTCTGCATAGTAACGACAAAAATCAACTGCTTCACGCACTTCATCAATACCATCTTGAGCAACTTTACCAGCCTCTTTAATACACAGTGCTATTAATTCATCCATATGTGCTTCTAGGCTATCTGCAATTGCATATAAGAAAGCTGCACGTTCTCTCACACAAGTTTCAGACCATGAATCGAAAGCTGCTTCAGCCTGGCTTAGCATGGTCATCATTTCATCTTCATTATGGTGAATAACCGAACCAACTATTTCTTTGTGATTAGCCGGGTTTCTCACTGCATGTTCATTTTCAGGCACATCATTGTTATTAAGTAAGTTATCGACTAACCACTTATCGAGCTGTACTTTTAATTCATCTAGTTCATTAGTATCGGTAAGATCTAAACCTTTTGAGTTCTCCCGTTTATGTTTGCTTTCATTGCGATATAAATCAATTGATTTAACTATTTGCGTGTTAGCTTTGGTTTTCAAACGTGTCGTTTTTTCAACCGGATCTTCTAATAAAGACTCAACGGGTTGCTCAATATCAACAATGGCATTAACAAACGAAGAGTTTGCTCCGTTTTCTAGTAAACGCCTTACAAGATAAGCCAATAAATCTTCATGATGACCTACAGGTGCATAAATGCGACATTGAATTTTTTCACCACTAACGATTTGATCATAAAGAGAGTCCCCCATACCATGTAAACATTGAAATTCAAAACCTTCTTTATCATCGCCAGCTAATTCAACAATTGTTGCTGCAGTATAGGCATTATGCGTCGCAAATTGAGGGTAAATGCTATCGCGATATTCAAGTAACTTGTTCGCACAAGCATGATACGAAACATCGGTAGAGGACTTTCGAGTGAACACTGGGAACTCTGAATGGCCATCCCTTTGAGCATTTTTAATTTCGCTGTCCCAATACGCACCTTTAACCAGTCGTACCATCATTTTACGATCGGTTTTTACTGTAAGACTCCTTAACCAATCAACGACATGAATAGCTCTTTTTTGATAAGCCTGTAAAGCTAAACCAAAACCCTGCCAATTACCTAACGCTGAATCAGTAAATACTGCTTCAATCACATCTAATGAAATATCTAAACGTTCACTTTCTTCAGCATCGACGGTTAAACCAATATTATAAAATTTTGCTTTTAAGCAAAGCTCCTTTAACTTAGGTACAAGTTCCTCCATAACCCGGCCTTTATGGCTGAACTCATATCTTGGGTGAATCGCTGATAGCTTTACTGAGATACCAGGTACTTTACGCGGATCATTCTTTCCTGAATTAACAGCAACTTCACCGATACAAACAATGGCATCAAAATAAGCTTGCAAGTATCGCTCAGCATCTTTCATGGTACGAGCGCCTTCACCTAGCATATCGTAAGAATACACGTAGCCTTGCTTTTCTTTAGTTGCTGCTCGTTGGGTAGCAGCTTCAATGGTTTCACCCATAACAAACTGCTTACCCATGACTTTCATTGCGTAATTCATTGATTTACGAATAACGGGCTCGCCTAAACGACCAATGGTTTTTTTCAATAACCCAAAATGATCTTTTTTACGCTTATCCGCATAACCAACCATCGAGCCTGTTATTAATAACCCCCAAGATGAGGCGTTTACAAAAAGAGAATCACTGCTTCCTAAGTGGGTACTCCACTGTCCTTGAGAAATTTTATCTCGAATTAAAAAATCTTGTGTATGCTTATCAGGCACTCTGAGTAACGCTTCAGCTAAACACATTAAGACAACACCCTCTTCAGATGAAAGAGAGTACTCATTTAATAAGGCATCAATTGCGCCATTTCCAGATTGATCTTCTCGTATCTGCAACACCATTTTACGTGCTCTTTCCCAAGCACGACTTCGTGCACTTACATTAACTTCAGCAAATGGTAAAAGATAGTCGACAACCGTTTCTTCTTCTATGCGATAAAAATCGCGAATTTTTTGGCGTATCGGATTGCTTGAGGTTAGAGAGCCTGTAAAAAGCATTTTTATGGACCTTTTTTCAAATAATAGTTAAAGGGATTTTAAATGTTGAAGAACAGAATGTGTTGATTTTATTCGAGGTTAACCCAATATAAAATCGCAAAAACACACATTTAACAGTATAAAAACCTGAAAAGGCTATTAAGTGTTAAATATCACCATACTGATATCTGACATTAAAGGGTAGGAAGACATGTCACTTCAGAGTTAATATAACGCTCTGTTTCGATATCCGACATGGGTTTAGCAAAATAGTACCCTTGCCCATACAAGCAATTCATACTCTGTAATAAAGCAGCATCTTCCATAGAAGCTATCCCTTCTACAACTGTCAGCATATTAAGATTAGTCGCTAAATCAATAATTGTCTTAATAATTGCTTTATTATTATTTTGATGAACATTGGCAATAAACGACCTGTCTATTTTAAGCACGTCTATCGGGAAGTGATGTAAGTAACTTAGGCTCGAGTAACCTGTACCAAAGTCATCAAGAAGAAGCTTTATACCTAATTTTTTGAGTGCATTCATATTAGTCAGAACAATATCAGTTTTTTCAAGTAAAACCCGTTCCGTTAACTCTATGCGCAAATGTTTGGCACTTAATCCCGTCTTTTTCAAAATCTTTTGTATGTCACTCGGCAAGGTTGAACTGAAAAAGTGTTTTGAGTACAAATTACAGCTAATGAATAAATCATTGCGATTAAACTTTTCATGCCAAACTTTTAACTGTTCACAAGCTTTAAGTAATACTTGAAAATCGATTTTTTGTACTAAGTCATGCTCTTCTGCCAATGGAATAAAATCATCTGGATTAACAAAACCACGTTTTTTGCTATGCCACCTAGCAAGTGCTTCAAAACCAGATAACTGCCTATTAGCTAAATTAACAATAGGCTGAAAATAAGGCGAAAACTCATTCCACTCTAGGGCTTCTCTAATATCGGCCTCTAGCCTTAATGCCTCTTGAACCTTTTTATGCATACTACTGTCAAATACTTCATAGCGCCCACGTCCATTTGCTTTTGCATAATACATGGCGGTGTCAGCATCTCGTATCATAATATTCGCCGAATGATACATTTCGTGGTTGAATAACACCCCTGTGCTAGCTCCAATATAAACAAACTGGTTTTCTATTATAAAAGGCTTACTGATAAAATTGGTTATGCGTAATGCAACTTCATGGGCATCTTCTTGTTTTTCGATATCCTTTAAAAGGATAATAAATTCATCACCACCGAGACGAGCAACGGTATCCTTATTACCCACAATGTGGATGAGCTCTTTTGATATTTCCTTTAATAAAACATCACCCGCATAATGACCAAAGGTATCATTAACCATTTTAAAGCGGTCTAAATCTAGAAAAATAATAGCAAATTGTAGTGTTTTATCTTGTTTACTTTGACTTATCGTTCGATTGAGTAATTTAATAAAGAAATTTCGATTTAATAAGCCAGTGAGTTCATCATGTGATGCTGCATGCTTAAGTTTCTTCTCAACACTTCTCCTCTGGATAACTTCACTTTGTAAGTCCGCTGTCCTTAATTGGACTTGCTGCTCTAAAAGTTCGCTATGACGCCTTTCTACATCAGCCTCTTCTCGTCGTTTAATCGCAGTCGCAATATGCGTAGAAACAAACTGCAGTAACTTTGCTTCTTCTTTGGTATACAAAATATGTTCTTGGTAGCTATGAATTACCATTAACCCAAGGAGTTTATCGGCATAAAAAAGAGGCACGCCAAGCCAAGAATGAATATGATTAACTTGATAAACACCATAGGTTTTTTGATAAAAACCTAATATGTCTTGCTTGCTCAACAATGTTGTTTTTTGTGTTTTTAAAACTTGCTTCGAAAAATGTAATGACAATTCACTTGGCTTAATATCACCCTCAGAGCAATTACTGTGTTCGTCTTCATAATAAACAAAATTTAAATCATCAAATAAGTCACCAGTCTCTTGCGGTGAAAATCCCGCAATAAAGAAATTATTAGCATTGATCAGTTGGTTTACAATTCGATGAACTTTGAAGTAAAATTTTTCTATATCGATACTAATATCATTCGTTAACTCTGAAATACCGTAGAGAGATTTTTGTAGCTTTTCTGCCTTTTCCCTTTCTGTAATTTGTAGTATCAATTCTTGAGTTCTAGCATTAATAGCGTTTTTCAATACCTGTTTGTCTTGAATACGAACCATGGCATGCACAACATGCTGGGCTGTAAAACTTAATAAATCGAGTTCTTGCTCTGTATAACGTAATGTTTCGCTATAGCTTTGAATAGCTATAACCCCAACGACAATCCCCTTATCTATCAAAGGAACGCCAAGCCAATCTGTTCCCTCAGAGCCATGGACCTTAGTAATATTATTAAGTTTTAACTGTTTCTCTAGGGCAGGGGTTACCAATAAAGGTTGTGCTGATTCGATGATCAACTGGGTATAAGAACCCTCTATATCATCAAGATAAATAACGCCTTCTGGCTTAGGATCTTTTTCATCAACGTAATATGCAAATTCGATAGTATCATCGCTTAATTCATAATTGACGATAAAAAAGTTTTCTGCTGGCATTAAGGTAGCTATGGTTCTATGCACTTGGAAATAAAAATCATGCAGTTCCTCACACGCTTGTGATAATTGATTTATACGGAATAAAGCACTGTAACGCTGCTGTAACGTTTGATGTTGATGCTGAAGATCGCTTAAGGATAACAAGGTAGTATCGCAGGGACTTTTAAAAGCGTTAACTTGTTCACAAGCAAGTAAGTTAGGTTCTTTTTCTAGAGATGCTACTTCAGGGTTTTGAGTAAAATGAGTTTCAATTTGTTCCGCACTTATAGTAGCTGCTAAAGCTGTTTTAGCATCCTTTAAAGTAACCATTTGTGTATGACTTACTACGTGACTTTTTGACATAGTAATCGCTCTTATTATTAATATGTTTACATAGGTTTCATGCAATACCGCTAAGGGTATGAACGTTGCGATACTATTAAGATGCCTTTTATCATAAAAAAACACAAGCATTTTAACTTAAATACTTGTGTTTCAGTTGTTAGAAAGAGATGTTAACTATAACAGCCTTTATCTTATTGCTTGCTTTCTTCTTCAACAAGTTGCCTTATTTGGCTATCTCTTTGTTTGTTGCCACAGATAACAGGTTGTTTTTCATCTCGATAATAACGAATATCTATACAGTCTTGCTCATAACGGCGTTCTAGTTCGTTAAGAGCGAGGGGTTGTCCCTTCGCATTAACAATTTTTTTATGCAATATTTGACACTGTTGCACTTGCTCTGAAGCTAAAGTGACATCTTCACACGCATTATCTGAACTTGAACAGCCCGCTAAAAGAATGACTAATGAAGTTGCTACGGGGATTAATTTGTTCATATTATTTACTTCTTGAATGATTACTTATAAGCACATTATGACCACAAAAAGTAACTATTTGAACTATTTTTCTGATCTTTTTTCTTATCTTAATAGATTTAATTTTGATGAGATGAAAAAAAGGGCATACAATTAGCTTTTCCCACTTGAATTAGATATTAAAACGATGAATTTACCTCTTGTTGACTATAAAGCTGATAACGCTGCCGAACTTTTTGTAAAAAGCCTTCACGAAACAGGCTTTGGCGTATTAATTAACCACCCTATTCAAAAGTCACTGGTTGAGTCCATTTACCAGAATTGGCAAGCATTTTTTAATAGCCAAGAAAAGTTTAGTTTCACTTTTGACCCTGAAAAACAAGATGGCTACTTTTCTACTGAAACCTCTGAAACAGCAAAGGGTCATAAGCAAAAAGATATCAAAGAGTATTACCATATTTACCCGTGGGGTCGAATCCCTGATAACTTAAGAGATGAAATATTAACTTACTATAAATTAGCGTCTGATTTAGCCAGTGAACTTTTATCTTGGGTTGAAGCACACAGCCCTGCAGAAGTTGCTGCCTTATATTCTGAACCTCTAAAACAAATGATTGTGGATACACCAAATACTTTACTGCGCGTACTCCACTACCCACCTTTACAAGGTGATGAAGAATTAGGTGCTATTCGCGCAGCAGCTCATGAAGATATTAATTTATTAACCATTTTACCGGCGGCTAATGAACCCGGTTTACAAGTTAAATCAAGCGAAGGAGAGTGGTTAGATGTACCTTCTACGTTTGGTAATTTAATTGTTAATATTGGTGATATGCTTCAGGAAACATCAGCAGGCTACTTTCCGTCGACAACCCACAGAGTTATTAATCCTGTAGGCACTGCCACAGATAAGTCACGAATTTCTTTACCGTTATTTTTACACCCAAGAAGTGAAGTAAAACTATCAGAAAAGCATACGCAAGCAAGCTACCTACTTGAGCGTTTGCGCGAGTTAGGCGTTAAAGTATAAAGTGACTAAAGGCTTGTTTTGTCGTTATAGTCTTTTCATTAAAATATGTGGGGTTGGTATTATGAATGCGAGACTACAATTCGAGCCGCTTGCTCTCGCCTTCTGCAAGCGATTGATCAATTTCAAAATGGCCAATCGCATATCGATGAAGCGCTACAACGGGATTTCTAAAACGGCCAAACATTCTTTTTATTTGATGATACTTGCCTTCCGTTAACACAACCTTCGCTTGGTAAGTTGATAAAATTTCAAGTTTTGCGGGTAAGGTTGTTATGTCTTCATATTCAAAGTACATACCTTCCTTAAAAGCTTCGATATAGTCGTTTGTTAAGGGGTTATTTAAAGTAACCAAATATTTTTTTTCTACTTTATTTGTCGGTGAAGTTAATTTTTCAGACCAACGACTATCATTAGTTAATAACACTAGCCCCGATGTATTAAGATCGAGCCTGCCAACAATATGCAAATCATGCTTATCAGGAAAGTTTTTATCATCCAATAAATCAATAACGGTTTTATGTTCACTATCTTTGGTTGCACACACCACACCGATAGGCTTATTAAGCATAATGTAATGCGCCTGCTGCTGCTGTAAAACAATCCCATCAAGGCAAATAACAGAAAACTTATTAATAGCTAAAGCGACGTCATCAACAACTACCCCATCAACGGTTATGCGATTTTTAGCAACCATCAGACGAACCAATTTTCGGTTTATATTGCAGTGTTCACTAATAAAACGATCAAGTCTCGATCTGCTGATAGCCATATAATACCTACAAACACGACCAATAGTTTTAATGTAGTCGCTTCATCTTATTAAATTAATGGCTTACTCTACAGGAAGCAATGCACAGATTTTATTACCTGCGGGGTCCCGTAAATACGCCAAATACAGATTTCCTCTAGGTGCTGTTCTTACTCCTGGAGGATCTTCGCATATCGTACCGCCACTTTTTAATCCTGCCTCATACCATGCATCTGCCATATCTGTTGTATCCGCAGAAAAACCTATTGTACTCCCATTCCCGGCACTCGCAGGTTTACCATTAATAGGCTTGGTAATAGCAAATACACCTGTTTGGGTCATATAAAAACACCTGCCTTTAGGATCGATAACGCCAGGTTCAATACCTAAAGCACCCAAAGTTGCATCATAAAAAGTTTTAGACGCTTGAATATCATTTGCGCCAACCATCATGTGACTAAACATAAACTTCCTTAGTAAAAATTAAATTATTTAAATTTTATTATTCGTTAAATCAATACACTCAGCACGTTTTATAACAATGCGCTTAATGATACTCATTATGTCTCTCTAGCATCTCATCAAACATCAAACAAGGCAATATTAAAATAATGCGGCTTAATTTTTCACTATAATTTTTTAACCTTCTGCCTTTTAACTTTACCTCCCAAGCATAACAGCACCTACCCCATCGATACCTAACTTATCGTTTTCATTATAAATTGGGCAATGCTTCATCGATAAACAACCACAACCGATACAATGGGTGAGTGAGTCCCGTAATCTTTCCATATATTTAATGCGAGTGTTTAAATCATCACGCCAGTGTGTTGATAGCGCCTCCCAATCTTCCATTGAGGGCGTTCTTTCATTAGGTAAGGTTACAAAAGCTTGTTTGATTGAAGCTAAACTCACACCCATTTTTTGGGCTGCCTTTATCACTGCAATTCGACGCAACACATCTGGCTTATAAAATCGCTGATTCCCCGTATTCCGATGGCTTTGTATCAGTCCCTTTTCCTCATAAAAATGCAAAGTACTTACTTTAACGCCACTTCGTTTGGCCACATTGCCAACCCGCCAGTTTGCTTCGCTCATTGTATTATTCTCAAATTATATAAATTTTTTTCATCATAATGAAAAAAAAGCTTTACCTCAAGTTTACCTGAGGTATTAAGATGAACTCAAGTTAACAAAAAAGCAGGAAATTATGATTAAATTTGAACACATTAATATTGTAGTGAAAGATATTGAAGCATCTATTCACTTTTATCAAAGTGCTTTTCCGCACTGGTTTATTCGAGATAAAGGCAATGATAAATGGTCTAACAAAGAGAGAAATTGGTTACACTTGGGTGATGACTACCAATATATCGCCATGAGTGAGTTTCCCAAGAGTGGTAACGAAGCAACCAATAGAGACTTATCTTCTGATCAATTAGGCTTAGCTCATTTTGCTTTTAGTATTGATAATATGGAGCAAGTTATGAAGCGTCTCGCTGAGAATGGCTATCAACCCGCTAAAGATGGGGGCGATAACCCTTTCAGAGAAAATATTTATTATTACGACCCTTCTGGTTTTGAGGTAGAATTTGTTGAATATTCATCAGACATACCAAGTGAGAGAAACAGCACTTAAGTGATTAATTACTACATAGATAAATAACAAAACACTAAAAAAACAGTGTTAAGCTTGACGATAAGACAAAAAATAAAGGGATAAAAATGAAAATATTAGCATTCGGCGCAAGTAACAGTGAAAATTCAATCAATCAAATGTTCGCTGGATATACTGCCAAACAGTTTACCAACGCGGAAGTAGAAATGCTTCATATAGATGACTATGAAATGCCACTTTTTAGTATGAAAAGAGAAGAGGCTTTAGGTAATCCTGATTTATCTAAAAAGTTTTTCGCTAAAATAGGTGAAGCTGATTTAATCATTATTTCATTTGCTGAACACAATGGTATTTACACTGCCGCTTATAAGAACCTATTCGACTGGACTTCTCGAATTGAAGGCAAAGTTTTCCAAAACAAAAACATGATATTTTTGTCTACTTCACCAGGCCCAGGTGGCGCAGCAAACGTCCTTGCTGCAGCAACTAAATCTGCACCTTATTTTGCAGGTAATGTAAAAGCCAGTATTTCGTTACCAAGCTTTTATAAAGGCTTTGATATTGAAAATAATGAAGTAACAAATGAGGAAGTAAAACAAAAAATTCAAGAAGCTATAGCCTCTGCGAGTTAGTTTCGCTTGCAAATTAGAGACTAGAAATCTCATCGAATTACGCAGATTGCACGAATTAAGAAACTCTTTGGGGTAAAGAGTAAAACAAGTTTCGAGAATCGAGAATCGAGTTTTCGAGTCACGAGCAAGGTCAAGATATTAGCCTGTACAAACCAAGAAATTCCCGAATAAATTCAGCCCTACAAGTGCAAAAATTTCATCTTCAAGCCTGCAAGCTTTGTTAACCTCTCAAATTTTCCAATAAATCATGAATTTCAGCTTTTAGCTCCTTATCAATAATTTTATTGCTGCTTATTTTCGCTTTTTCTAAATGCTCAATAGCGCCTGCTTCATCTCCTAATTCTATTTTTAATGAAGCAATCGAATAACCAATTGAAGAACGACAGTCTTTATCGTTAACCTTTTCAGCTACTTCTAAAGCATGCTCATAAATACTAATGGCCAGTTCTAAATCATCGGTAAAGTCTGCCAATGTTTCCCACTGCACGGGGTGATCTTTATCCGTGCTTTGATGAGTTTCACATAAGCGCTTTAATTCAGCATAAAAGCCATCAAAGCGCTTTTGATTTTTCTGCTGAACAGCGGCTAATAAGTTATCGGTATGGGTAAGTACTTGTTTGTATATTTTGGTATTCATAAGTAGCCTAATTTGAGTGACAAGGTATCACTAAGTTGTCTTTATACTAACATTAATTACAGAGCTAGTTAATCTGTGCTTGAGTGAACTTCATCGACTTGATAAAAGCATTATAACCCTAGCTAACAGTAATTTGAGATTAATTTATTTACTTGCGCTTTTGGGGTGCGAATTATTTTTTCTATCAAACTAAATGGCACATCATTCACTCCTGCTTGTATTGCGATATCATTTACCATAGTAACCCAGAGTTTTGCTGTCATTTGTGCATCATATAGCGCTCTATGGAAGTTACCATCCGAGACAATATTTTTATAATTAACTAAAGTACCTAATTTATGGTTTGGTGCCGATTGATAAAGCCTGCGAGCGAGCAATAATGAACAAGCAAACTTACCATCATAAGTTACAGCGATTCTTGCCAACTCATTATCTAAAAAGCTTTTATCAAACGAGGCATTATGAGCAACCAAGTTGTAACCTTGAATAAAATCTCCAAACCTTTTCATAACACGTTCACAAGAATCTGCCGTGCTTAACATGCTATTGGTAATGCCTGTAAAACTTTCAATAAAAGCGCTAACCCGCTTTTGAGGATTCATGAGCGCCTGAAATTCATCAACAACTTCTCCATTCACTATTTTCACCGCACCAATCTCAATCGCTCTATCACCCATTTTGGGGGAAAGCCCTGTTGTTTCAAAATCGAGAATAATTAAAGAGTTTGCATTCATATAGAGAATTTTTATTGCGTTAGTTGTAGGTCGGCTACATTAAGCTTAGTAAGGAGATTGTAAGCTGAAAAAGCAAATGGCGCTGATGTAAATCTATATAAGTTCCACTTTATATGAAATGTTATAGGGCATTTATTAAGGGGCTTTATAGTGCTTTTTTATCTTGATTAACTGCGCATGGAGTTCAGCCTGAATATCGGCTACTTCAACTTTGCCATAAAGATTGTGCATTTCACTTGGATCGTTCTCAATATCAAAAAGCTCGAAGTGATCGACACCCACATCTTTAAAGTGAATAAGTTTATGGGCTTTAGTTCGAATACCTTCTTGCTTAGCAACTTTATGCTCTTTCTCTATGCCTTCATAATAATGATAATAAAGTGCTTCTCGCTTAATAGGAGCTTGCTGTGTTAATCGTTCTTTCAGTGATAAACCTTGTATATCTTTAGGTATTTTTATACCCGCGAAATCAAGTAATGTTGGAGCGTAATCGATATTTTGTACCATCTCAGTTACAACTTGATTCGGTTTTATTTTTTCAGGATAACGAATCACCAAAGGCGTTCTCATCGACTCTTCATACATAAAACGCTTATCGAACCAGCCATGTTCACCAATATAAAAGCCCTGATCTGAGGTATAAACAACAATCGTATTTTCGACAAGACCATGCTTATCCAAATAATCTAAAATACGTCCTATATCTTTATCCATCGCATGAATGGAGCTTAAATAGTCGTGCATGTAACGACGATACTTCCAAATAACTAAGGCTTTTTCATCCTGTTTCACTTCTTGATATTTTTTATTTAAGACTTGATAGTATTTATCCCACTTAGCTTGTTGGGCTTTGGTCATTCGGCCATAAAGTGCATGCCATTCTTTTCCCCATCCCTTTGATATATCATCAAGATCGCCAGCATACTCTGCTTCTTCAAGTTTAAGATCGTAAGATAAATACATATCATTTATCTCTAACTCTTGCTTTGTTGCCGCTGGCCGGTTTTCATAATTATCGAAAAAATTATCAGGTACCTTAAGGATTGAAGTATCAATAACACCTAAATCATCGACATTTGGCATCCAGTTTCGATGAGGTGCTTTATGATTATAAATCATAGCAAATGGCTTAGATGTATCTCGTGTTTCTAAAAAATTAAGAGCCAAATCACCGGTTTTTATCGTTGCATAAGCGCCATGGTAGGTATTTTCATGTTCAACCGAGGTTACCTCACCACTTTCGTTTTTAATATGTTTGGTTACCGTTATTTCGCTTGGAGTATTGGTAATAAATTCTGGTGAATAATAATGGCCTTGCCCGCGAAGAATCTCCCAATAATCGAATCCTACCGGATTGGAAAACAAATGCCACTTTCCTACGACTGCCGTTTGATAGCCTGCTTTTTGCAACATTTGCGGATAAGTGGGTTGGTTGCCATCAAAATAGCTATGGTTGTCGGTAAAGCCATTAATATGACTATGCTTTCCAGTAAGCATAATAGCTCGAGAAGGACCACAAATTGAGTTACCGACGAATGAGTTTTTAAACCTTGCTCCTTCATTAGCAATACGGTCTATATTGGGTGTCTTAATAAATTTACTACCATAGGCGCTGATCGCACGTTCAGAATGGTCATCTGACATAATAAAAATGATATTAGGAGGTTGTTGCTTTTCTGCTACATGCTTTACTACCACTGATTTCTCATCAGATACACATCCCGACAATAAAGCTGTTGAAAACACCCCTAACAATATCCCTGACTTTATAATGCATTTCTTCTTTTGTATCGCCATAAACATTTCTGCTCTTTTAAGCATCCCCACAAAGTATATGAAATATTTTAGTTTCAAATGATTTAAGTTAACTTACTATTAATGATTGTATTTTGCTATCGATATAAGCTAAATAAAGCTTTACATTATCCTGAACCTTTAATGTCAAAAAACAATAAAAACCAGTCATTTTATGTCTAATTGCCATAGAGCCGATACAAAGTCAGTTCGCCTCTCTTCTCTTGATGCACTAAGAGGTTTTAAGATGTTTTTTATCAGATAAAGATGTATCTAAACAACGTTGGTTTGGCTGGCTATTTATTCTCATTGGTGTTAATTCTCTTACCATATACGCAGGGCAACGATATATAGGCTTTGCTAACCTGTTTGATCACGAAGACACTAAGATTTTTATTTTAGCATTTGGGTTAATTTCTATAAAATGGTTATTTTTATATGCCTTACAAAAAAGAAAATTTATATCAAAGTGTAAGGCATAATGTATTTCAATTTTATACAATGCTTAAGTTAACAACTATATTGGCTGCCGACTAGCCCGATGTTTTATAAACTGCGACCAGCGAATTCACTTACAAAGGTTTCAATTGCACCTCGTTTTTGCATAGTCACAAAAACTTGGTTACCTTGTTTTCCTCCAAATGCAACATTCGTTGGGTAGCTTCCTTTTAGCTTAACTTCTCTTAACAACTTTCCTTGTGGAGACACGATGGCAATGACCCCTTTTCCGTATCGAGCAACATAAAGATTTCCATGTTTATCTGTGCGCATGCCATCTAAACCAAAATCATCAAAATGAATCAATAATTTTTTGTTCTTTATTTCGCCTTGTGAGGTTAAGTCATATCGCCATATATTTCTTTGTACACTCTCGTTAACATAAAGCACTTTATTATTAGGGCTTACCTCTATGCCATTTGTCGTTCCCATATTTTTTTCAAGTAATTTAACACCACCATTAAGACTTATACGCCACAACTGGCCACTATTTTCTCCCCAGTTAGGGTCGCTCGCAAATAAGGTACCGTTTGACATAATAGCGATATCGTTTGGCTGACTCATTAAGGGTGAATGTGCGTGTAAAAGCACTTCTGGCTCTGTTTCTTGATGGCCATTTAAACTAGCGGCCGTTACCTTTAAAATATTATGATTAACATAATCGGCAATATACATATTGCCTTTTTTATCAAACCGAATACCATTACCGATAGAGCCATTTTTCAGTTTTAACAGTAATGCAACTTGGTTGCTTCCCGTTACAGCTCCAATCGTTCCTTCTTGTTGATAGTTTACCGCATACAAAACACCTTTTTTATCAACAGCTGGGCCTTCTACACCTTGAGTAAACGTCCCGTCTTCGACCCAATCATGACCTTGATATAAGCTTAATGTAGAAGCACCTTCTTGATGAACACTGGTTTTTATATCTGAACTTTTCGCCTCTGAACTTTTTGCTTCTAAGTTAAACGACAAAGACGTCAGAGACACTGACAAGATATATAACAATGATAAATAATTGAACATAAAATTCTCTACTTAATAAAGTGAATAAATAAACCTAATACCATCATAATCAGTTGAAACTTAGTGACTTTGACAGTTTTTTAGCAAGTCAAGTGTGAAGGGGATCACAGCAATCACAATTTCTTGGGTTTTAGCTTGTAAATCAAGCAATTTGTTTTTTAATATCTCTGCTTCTTCCTCACTATAATAGTCTTGGCTAAGACAACGATTTATTAATGGCGTTGCTAGAATATGAAACTCGTTTAAGCTCTTAACGGTATTTTTTATTGAAGATAACTTTGCTTCTTTTTCTATAAAATGAGCAACAGAAACCGAACTATAATGCGAAAGAATAAACTGTTTCTGTATGGCTAATAAAGCAGAATTATCACCCCGCTGGTACCTTTCTAGGTCTTTTTGCATTAATATTAATGAGAAGCTTTCTACCGGTAAGTAATCAACAAAATTATTTAAAGACCCATTCTGATGATATTTATTTTGTTGGTATTTAATATGGTGTCTAGTGTAATAATGAGCAGGCTCTAGGAATTTTGAAAGTGCTAATAAACTCTCTAAGTTATCCCTAGTTTGTGGTGATGAAGATAAAAGCCTTAACAAGCCGTTACGTTGCTGCTGTATATGCTCCAAACCAATCACTTCATTTGCATAGCGATTAATTTTAATTAATCGCTCATACATATAGTCTAAATTTTTTAATGCTTGGGGTGACCATAACCGCTCTGCTATAGCAAATAATCTCGGCCAAGTGCGTAAATCTATATTGTTTTCATCGACCATTTCAGACCATAAGGTTGCCTCTCCTCCTAACACATTTGTCGATTGTTCAGGCGCAAGTAGTGGCTGTAATGCAATATTAGATACTTCTTGGTTGCTTGGCTCTTTACCTTCAATAGCATAGTAACTATTGCCCACTAAGGTAAAGCCACTTAACGGCTGTTTTGTATCTGCAGTTAATTTAAAATGCAAAGATCCCATCCAACTATCTACTGAAAATGAAAGTTGATTTTCTCTTAAATCCTCTAGCGTATTGTGCATTAGCACCTTCTGATGATAGTGCTCATTAAGTTTCAAATAAGCACTAACTTGCCCTTCTTTGCTATTGGAAATAACCGTTAACGACCCTTTAACCGCACTC
>CAWVWK010000035.1:0-19665 GCA_963933725.1 uncultured Colwellia sp. | reverse complement strand
TAGTAAAGGAATACTAATGAGTGAATGTATTTTTTTTAGTTTCATCGTAAGTTTCTTTTTATAAGTGAGATTTTATGAATGAATTGCTTGTGCTTTTAACAGTAAGTGATGATTCATTTAACAGGCTTCTTTTAGCTTGGTGGTTTCTATCAATAACGTTTCATTGTCAGATGTTAACCACAGTTGACCGTCTTGAATACTACATTGAAAGTCCATGTTTCTACTAAGCAATTCAACTAATGCATCGCTGGTTCTTTGTTCAAACTGTTCTATAGATAAGCTTTTATAATGTTGCAACTGACTTTCGGCTTGGCTCCACCAAGTTGAAACACTTGAGCCATAGCAATATAATTTTACTTTTTCAGCTTGGTTACAGGCTTTCTTTAAGCGCTTTTCATCCAGTTGGCCTAATTCAATCCAAACAGCAATTTCATCACTGTAATTTACTTGCCATATAGCCGCTTCAGTTTCATCACTTAAACCTCTACCAAAACGTAAGTCTTGATGGCCATTTAAAATAAAAGCAACAAGCCTTAACATTAAACGCTGTGGAGTTTCCGACGGATGTTGAGCTAAAGTAAGCGCAATAGTATCGTAATAGTTTTTATCCATATCAGCAATAGCGATATTTGCTTTATAGATTGTTGCTTTTAATGCCATTTAAAATTCTGTCTTTTAGTTTTTTAGTCTTATCGTTTTATCGTCTTATAGGTGTTGAGATAAATTATTGAAAAAGTTACCACTCGCCAATATTTTCCATTTCAGACCAAGGTGTTTTAACCGGTAATGATTCACCTTTTTGTAGTAACTCGATAGAAACATTATCTGGAGATTTAACAAAAGCCATGTGTCCACACCTTGGTGGTCGATTAATAACAACGCCATTATTTTGTAGGTGTTCGCAGGTCTTATATATATCGTCGACTTGAAATGCTAAATGCCCAAAATTACGGCCTGTGGTGTAATCCTCTTCAGACCCCCAATTATGCGTTAACTCAATTTCAGCTTCGCCTGGGGCTGTTGCTAAAAAGATCAAAGAGAACTTACCTTGAGGTACATCAAAGCGCTTTGTTTCGACAAGACCAAGCAAATCAATATAAAAATGCAGTGATTTTTCTAAGTCTTTTACTCTGAGCATAGTGTGTAAAAATTTCATAGTAATCCTTTTAGCTGTTTATCTTCGGTTTGGTCTTAAGTTAGTCTTCAGTTTTTTCTTTAAAACCACATAGATCTTCAATGATACAACTACCGCATTTTGGCTTACGCGCAGTACAGGTGTAACGTCCATGAAGAATGAGCCAGTGATGCAAATTATAAAAAAATTCGGTTTTGCGTGGTGTGTTTTTTATAATGTTTTTTTCGGTTTCTTCAACCGTCTTTCCTTTTGCATATTTGGTTCGATTGGCGACACGTTGAATATGTGTATCTACCGCTATAAAGTACTTTCCTTCGTTATCTTTTAACCAACCAAAAGCCGTGTTTAAAACCACATTAGCTGTTTTTCTGCCGACACCAGGGAGTGCCTCTAAGGCAGCTCTATTTTTAGGGACTTCACCGCCATGGAAATCAACCAAAATTTGACATGTTTTCATCGTATTTACAGCTTTGGTATTGAAGAGCCCAATGGTTTTTATATATGATTTTAATCCATCTAAACCTAGGTCTAATATAGCTTGTGGGGTATTTGCCACAGGGTAAAGTTTAGCCGTTGCCTTGTTTACACCTACATCAGTAGATTGAGCTGAAAGTAAAACGGCGATAAGTAATTCAAACGGTGTTGTAAAATCTAATTCAGTTGTAGGTGAAGGGTTATTATCCCTTAACCTTGTTAACATTTCTATTCGAGTATTCTTATTCATTCTGTGCTTAACCGTTATGATTGTTGTTTTATATTTCTAGAAAAAGAATAGGGCCGTTACGAATCAAAATTAACCCTAACACGCTCAATAGATTTGTTACTAACTTTTGGTTGTTGTTGCTTGATTCTTGTATCGATAGCATTTTTTGTAGCGATAAGGAAACCCATCGCTATAAAAGCACCAGGGGGTAAAATAGCTAGAAGGAACTGCGAATCAAGTTGGTATACTTCAATGCGAAGTATGCTTGCCCAGTCACCAAGTAATAAGTCAGCACCGTCAAAAAGAGTGCCTTGTCCTAAAACTTCACGAATAGCACCTAATAAAATAAGAACTAAAGCAAAACCAAGGCCCATAATAAAACCATCATAACTAGATTGCTTGATTGGATTTTTAGAGGCATAAGCTTCGGCTCTACCTATAATGGCACAGTTAGTCACGATTAAAGGGAGAAAAATCCCTAAAGATTGGTAAAGGCCGAATGTATAGGCATTCATGAGTAACTGAATACAGGTCACAAATGAAGCAATTATTAAGACAAATATTGGAATTCTTATCTCTTTAGGTACATATTCTCTAATAGCCGAGACCGTCATATTAGAAAAAAATAGTACTAATAAAGTTGCTACGCCTAGGCCTAATGCATTTGTGACAGTCGATGTTACAGCAAGTAATGGACATAGTCCGAGTAATTGAACTAAGCCAGGGTTGTTTTTCCAAAGCCCTTGAATTGTTAATTCTTTATATTCAGCCTTTAGCGCAATACTCTTAAGTCGCTTTTCTTCTAATAACTCATCTGTTGTCTGGTTATCAATTTCAGTAGTCAATTGATCAGCACTGCTATTAATTTGCGTGTTATCTTGTGCATTAGTTGTCATCGCTAAAGACCTCAGCTTTGTTTAACTGGCTTGTGGTTTCTTCCTGAAAGTTAACCTCAGACGAAGACACTGCACAAGCGTTGGGCTGGCTTAAAATAAAAGTTTGATTTTCTTGTAAATAATAAATTGCTTTTTTCACGGCTTTAACGATAGCTCTTGGAGTGATTGTTGCTCCAGTAAATTGATCAAACATGCCATTGTCTTTTGCAACAGCCCAGCGTGGGTCGTCTTCATTAAGGAGACTTTTTCCATTAAAACTTAAAACCCAAGATGATTTTCGCTCTTCGATTTTATCACCTAAACCGGGAGTCTCTTGATGCTTTAACACTCTGACACCACTTACATAGCCATCTTTTGTCGCTGCAACGATAAGTGAGATAGAGCCATTATAACCGTCGGGAGCAACCGTCGTTACAGCCATAGCAACAAGAGGGCGTTCAGATGATGTTTTGTCGTGTTGACGTGCGATATAAACTTTTTGCTCTAAGTCGGAGTCACCTAATAAAGGAGAACTAACAATAGCACATTCATTAGCCAAATCATTTTGATAAGTACTGGGGTCTATAATGCTTTCTAAAGTACTAAGCAATTGAAGCTGTTGCTGTTGAAGAATTTTATCCTTGGTAAACTCGTTGACTAACCCCACTAGGGCTGTACAAATGATAGCGAATATGGCTAAAATCTTGCTGTTTTTTTTGATAGAAAATAAAGGAGAAGTCATTAGGTTTTCTCCTTCTTATGACCATAAACACGAGGCCTTGTATATTGATCTATTAAAGGAACTGCCATATTACCCAGCAATACAGCGAATGCAATTCCGTCAGGGTAACCGCCAAATATCCTTATTAAATAAACTAATACACCGACTAAAATGGCGAATAAAACTCTACCTTTTACACTTGTCGCACCGCTAACTGGATCGGTTAGTATGAAGAACGCACCTAGCATAGTGCCACCAGCTAACCAGTGGAACGATGTAGATGCGCCTAGGTCGGGATTGACAGAATAGGCAATAAAAGAACAAATTAACAGGGTTAATAAGAATGTTAAGGGTGTTTGCCAAGGTATCGCTTTATTAAAAATTAAAAATAAACCACCACATAAAAAAGCGATATTTATCCATTCCCATCCCAAAGCAAAGTAACTTCCAAAAACAGGGCGGGTTATTGACTCACTAACAGTTAAGCCTAGCGTTAGATCTGTTTTCAAAGTATCAAGCGGGGTTGCCATGGTATAACCATCGATATGAGTACGTAGTTGTTCTATCGAGTAGCCATCTAAAGTAAATCCAGTAAAAATGGTAGCGAGTGTATTTGAAAAATCTAAATCAATGTTAACAAGCGTTAGAGGAGGTTGCCACAGGGTCATTTGGACAGGAAATGAGATCAAAAGCATAACATAGCCAGCCATTGCTGGGTTAAATGGATTATTACCTAGCCCACCGTAGAGTTGCTTTACAATAACGATTGCAAACATCGTCCCAATAACACTTATCCACCATGGAGCTAGGGCGGGTAAACAAATCCCAATTAATACCGCCGTTAGTATGGCGCTACCGTCAAAGAGTTGTGCTTTTATATTTTTGTTGCGTAATGACAATACTGTAAATTCACAAATTAAAGCAGTGATAACGGCGAGTGAAATATGGATCAGGTTGCCCCAACCAAAGAAGTACCATTGAGCAAATACCCCTGGCAATGTCGCATATATAACCAAGCGCATTAAGGAAGACGTTTCCTTTTGGTTATGATCGTGTGGTGAACTTGCTATCCAAAATGCCATAATATTATTGAGACTCTTTCTGATTTTTTGTGTTGTTAGGAGCGTTATCTTTTAACGGCTCTGTTAACTTTTTTTCTAGTTTACTTGACGCTATTTTTGGCGCCTCCTCTTTTGCTACGTTTTTACTGGATTTAGCCTTATCTAGAGCCTTAGCTTTGGCCTTTTCTTTAGCTCTAGCTACGGCAGCAGCTAATTTTTCTTTTTTCTTCAGCTCAGCGGTGCTTTGTTCATCGACTTCCTCAGTATTATCTTGAGTAGATTTTGCTTTGTTTAGAGCTTTTGCCTTAGCTTTTTCTTTTGCTCGAGCAACAGCAACAGCTAATTTTTCTTTTTTCTTCAGCTCAGCGGTGTTTTCTTCATCGACTTCCACAGTATTATCTTGAGTAGATTTTGCTTTGTTTAGAGTTTTTGCCTTAGCTTTTTCTTTTGCTCGAGCAACAGCAGCAGCTAGTTTTTCTTTTTTCTTCTGTTCCGCAAAATTCGGTTCACCAACACTCGAGTCATTACCTTTATGCTTCGAATCTATAACAGTTCTATCTGGAGTTACTTTTTTAGTTGGTTTAGTTTCGACTATTTTGCTCTCAGCTGACGCAGATTTCGCTTTCTCTTGCGCTCTAATTTTTGCTTTTTCTTTAGCTCGCATCACAGCAGCTGAAACGGCTTTTTTATTCTCTTGCTTTGCAGCTAGTCGATTATCTTCAATCTTAGCATTTTCGTCTGGAGCATTACTTTTCTCAGCACTGCTTGTATCAGATTTAGAAGCTGATTTCTTTGCTTTTACTCTTGCTAGAGCAGCAGCTACAGCCGACTTAGCGCTACTTGCTTCAGGTGTGTTTTTATTCATAGCGGCCTTTCGAGCTTCGGCGGCTTTTTTATGCTTAGCAATGCGTGCTTCTTTTTCTTTTTCTAATCTTAATTTTCTGTTTTCAAAACGTTTTTTTGCGTGTTCAGCTTTTAAATCAAGAAGGTTTTGTTGTCTAATCTCTGCTTTGGCTACTCGATAGTATTGCACCAGTGGAATTTGACTTGGACAAACATAAGCGCAGGCTCCACAGTCAATACAGTCTGACAGATTTAATTTTTCTAATTGCTCATAATCTTTTGCCTTTGCGCTCCATTGCAGTTCTTGTGGAAGCAGTTTACTAGGACAAACATCCGCACATTGACCGCATCGTATGCACTCAACTTCTTTACTTATATGCTCAAATGCACTGGGCATTTCTTTTTCACTTGGGGCGAGGATGCAATTGGTTGTTTTGACAACAGGGGTATTTTCGTCAAATAGACTAAACCCCATCATTGGACCACCCATAATAATAGGCGAAGCTTTAGACCTATTTATTTCGTTTATAGCAAGTTTATTCATACCCTCGTAGCCGCATTGTTCAAGCAGTGTTTTTACTGTTGTGCCTAGAGGAGCCCATACATTTTGAGGTTTTGCTAAACCACGCCCAGAAACTGTTACAACGCGACGAATTAACGGGATATCATTTATAATGGCATCACTAATTGCAAAGCAAGTACCAACATTTTGCATAATAATGCCGGAGTGAATAGGCAACTTGCCGCTTTCAACTTCTTTACCAGTGAGAATTTTTATTAACTGCTTTTCTCCACCACTTGGGTATTTAGTTGGAATGACACAAACTTTAATCTTCTCAATATGAGCAGTGGCTTTTTCTAATGCTTTGATGGCTTCTGGTTTATTGTCTTCAATCGCAATTAAAATGCACGCAGGTAACAATACATGATCTAAAATCTCAATGCCGTCAACAATGGCACTACTTTGTTCACGCATTAATAAATCATCGGCTGTAATATAGGGTTCGCACTCTACGCCGTTAATGATCAGAAAATTAATTGGTTCTTTAGTCGCTACTTTTATATTCGTTGGAAAGCCAGCGCCTCCCATACCTGAAATGCCTGACTTAGCAATTTTTTTTACGATAAACTCAGCAGTTAAACTTTTAAAATTTTCCGTTATTTCTCTTTTAACCCATTTTTCTTCATGGTCAACATCTATGAATATACAAAGCTCACTCAGGCCGGAAGGGTGGGCAATGACTGATTTTTTTATAGCAGAAATAGTTCCACTGGTAGGAGCGTGAATAGGCACTTCCATAGGATTATTGCTTAAGGTTAACGGTTGCCCCTTGAGAACTTTATCTCCTTGTTTGACCAATAAATGCCCTTGACTGCCGATGTGTTGTTGCAAAGGCAGAATAAGTTGGTCGGGTAAATTAAGCTGTCTAATTGGCTTATTTGTTGTTAACTGTTTTTGTTCAGGCGGATTGATGCCACCATGAAAAGTCCAAAAGTTATTATTTTTAATTCTTTCTAAAATTGAATTCATTTTTTACTTGCAACCTTTATGTTAGCTGCTTAACAGGTATGGCATTTAAATCCCACCGCCAGTTGTTAATCGAAGGGGAAATTGGGCGCATTTCAATGCAATCTACAGGGCAGGGAGCGACACAAAGATCACAGCCCGTACATTCATCGGCTAATATAGTGTGCATTTGTTTGGCTGCGCCTAAAATGGCATCCACAGGGCATGCCTGAATACACTTAGTACAACCGATACAGTCTTCTTCAATAATAAAAGCGACTTTTGGGCTATTGTCTTGTTCATGGCTCTCGTCCATTGGCTGCACTTCAACACCAAGTAGATCAGCAATTTTTTTAATTGTCGCTTCGCCACCGGGAGCACATTTATTAATCGCTTCACCGTCAGCAACTGCATTAGCATAAGGTTTACAGCCAGGGTAACCGCATTGTCCACATTGGGTTTGTGGTAATAAGGCGTCAAGTTGGTCTACAAGCGGATCAGACTCTACTTTAAATTTTACGGCAGCAAAACCTAGTAATGCACCAAATAACCCTGCAATTAAGGCAAAGACGACAATTGCTATTAATAAATTAATCACACTTTCACCAATCCACTAAAGCCCATAAATGCTAAAGACATTAAACCGGCAGTTATCATCGCAATGGCAGCACCTTTAAAAGGGGTGGGAACATTAGCATTTGCTAACTTTTCTCGCATTGCCGAAAACATAATTAAAACGAGAGAGAAGCCTAGAGCAGCAGAAAGACCATAAATGATAGATTCAAGAAAGCTGTGATGCTTATTAAGGTTTAAAAGGGCAACACCTAGAACGGCGCAATTTGTTGTTATAAGGGGTAAAAATATACCTAAAAGTCGATATAAATTACTGCTTGTTTTTTGTACCACCATTTCAGTAAATTGAACAACCACAGCGATAACAAGAATAAAACTCATTGTGGTCAAATATTCAATATTCAAAGGGGCAAGAATATAAGTCGTAACAAGGTAACTAACGAGTGATGCAAGGGTCATCACAAATGTAGTAGCAAACGACATTCCTATAGCCGTTTCTGTTCTTGAGGAAACGCCCATAAAAGGGCATAAACCTAGGAATTGCACTAAAACAAAGTTGTTTACTAGTACAGTACCAACAATTAGTAATAGATAGTCGGTCATTAAAATAAAGTTCTTTTAGACAATTTAGAAGTATTATCCTTTTTTTTACAGTATTAAACAACATAGAATATGTGGGTTATAAAGAATTTCTAGCTTCAAACCGTTATTTATTAATACTATGACGTTATATTCTTAGAAAACTGATGGCTTTCCAATATAGAAGCCTTGGCAACCATCAATGAAAAGTTTTTCTAAAGTATGCTTTTCTTCTTGTGTCTCTACACCTTCAGCGAGAACACTTATACTAAGCCTGTGGGCTAAGTCGACCATTAAGCGTAAGAAATATTGATTGTTTTTATCATCATCTACATCACGAGTATATATGCTATCCATTTTGATAAAATCAGGTTTTAAATCTCTGAAGAATTTAAACGAGGTTAAGCCAACACCGAATCGTTCAACAGTTAATCTAGAGCCCGCACTGTGTAACATTTCGATAAGTCGTTTACTGTTTTTTATGTTTTTCTGTAAGCCATGCTCGGTTATTTCAAAGATTAGTCGTGTAGCGACATAAGGTTCTCTGAGTAATTTACGCTGTAACCAAATCATAAACTGTTCATCGACAATACTTCTTGGGCTAATATTAATACCGAAGCTTTGGTCTTTAGCGCTTTTAGATAATATTTCTTCTATGGTCTTTTCAATAATCAATTTATCTATCTCAATAATTTTATCGAGCTTTTCAGCCATAGCAAAAAATGAATCTGTAGGAAGTACTTCTTCGTTGACGTTAATAAAACGAGTTAAAACTTCACTGTATACTTTAGAGTTTCTTCCGCACGGTTTTATTGGTTGAACAAGTATTTGTAATCTCTTATGCTCAATTACGCCTTCAATTTCTTGACGCCAATTTTGGTTACCGTATGAAGCACTTGTGTTATTTAAAATTTCTGCGTCTTTTTGAGTGAACCAACCATTTGTTTGTTTAGTTTGCGCAATACTTACTGCTGTATCAGCGAGTGCAAGTAACTCACCTAAAGGTGCCTTTTTGTCAAAATTTATTAAACCACTATAAGCAACGGACTCAAGCTCGGCTGTGGCTTGATAGGTGTTAAATAGGCCGGTTAGTACGGTTGCGAATGCTTCTGCTTCTTTCATCTGGATATTAGGTAAAACGCAAATAAAGTCAGAGCTGTTTAGTCTAAATACTTTACTGTTAAGGATACTATCTGATTGTTTCTTAATTATTTTTGTTACTTTAAGTATGTAAGCATCACCTTCGTTATAACCATGGAATTGATTAATGTTATTTAGTTCAGAGCAGCGAATTAGGCATAAAACACCAAATTTAACAGGGCTATCTTCTTTTATCATTTTTTCATAAAATTGAACAAAGCGCCCTCGGTTATCTAATTGAGTTAAACGGTCAGTATAGGCTTCTTGCTCTAGTGCAAGAGCGTTTTTTAACTGCTCAGAGAGAAGCTTTCTAATTTCATCTAGGCCTGTTTTTAAAACAGGCATATCAAGTAAGTCTTTATTATCGCTGTCATCGTTTTGTTCTAGTGTAGAGCTTTTGAGGCGTAATAAGTCTTTTTTGATTTGCAGGTTAATGATATTTAATACCAGTGCATGCCTTTTATGGCTAAGTAGTGTTGTGACGATGATAACAATGATGGTAAAGAAGGTAATGCCAAGTAATATTTTGCCTATAATGGCGGATTGCGTTGAAAAATTTAACTGATATTCAACAGAAAGCTTACTATCGGCAATCTCTACACGTTTCACTTTTGGTTGTAGAAATGAGAATTCAAGACCAGGATTATTATTTTTATATGTTGCCTTAGAAAAGTCATAGTCACTTGAAATGCTTAGGAAATTATATTTTCTTATGCTTTTTAAAATGACAGTAAGTGTTTTTGAGTGATCAGTTTTTATCGTGATATCTTGATTCACTTGTTTAACGCTTGCCCCTGTTTGTGCCATTTCCTGAGCAACCGTCCTGATTACGTTTTCCTGCAGTTTAGTTTGATGTTCAAAATAATCCGACACTAGGAAAAGAGACAAGGTGTAAATAGCAAGCATAAAAACCAAGCCTGCAATCATATTTCTTATTAGTAGTTGTTGAAAAGTAAACATAGTTAATGAAAAACCCCATTCATCCATTTAAAAGCGTATTGAATATGTTAATATTCTTAAGTAAGTTACCTTACTCATTCCATTAGTTAAGTACTCTACCTCATAAAAAAGAACTATTATTCAAAAGAAATAACCTCAATTTAAACACTTAAATAAGGTAGGCGTTTCTTAATGACTTCAACAACAATAAAAATTTATAAAAATACTTTGGTAAGAACTACCCATAAAAAAATAGTTCTTACCACCATATAAAATGTTAGCACTTAAATGTTGAATTTACTAAATAAATAATTTCTGTGTCTTAACCTCTTGTTACAATCTCGTTAAATTTAAAGATAAATAATGGGATAGCTTAATAAAATAGGCAATCTCTCTTGCAGATGGTCTAAGAGACATATATAATCTGTATCAGTTTTTTAAGTGTAGTAAATGTCACTGAAAGCATTTTTGCTTGTTAAATATTTATAATTCTCAAGTCGATATGTTTATTTTACTATCTATATATCATTTATTGATATCCAAACATAATAAGATTATGTTTAGGGGCAACAGTGAAACAGGCCCCTATTTGGGGTTTTTTTGTTTAAGGGGTTTACTAATATTTAAAGCAATACATTTGCTTTTGATGAAGTAAACCAGTATTCAAAATTAACCTCGATGAATGGGGCTATTTGCCCTTTTTTTGTATCTGTAAATATATTTAGAGCTATATGTCTTTGAATAACAGGAGAGCCCATTGGCTAAGTTTGATCAAAAATTAACTGAATTATTACGTCCCGCTGTAGAAGAGACAGGTAAAGAATTGCTTGGAATAGAGTTTGTTAGCGCAGGTAATAATTCTATATTACGCCTTTTTATTGACCACGAAAATGGTATAGATGTTGACGATTGTGCGGAAGTAAGTCGTCAAGTAGGTGCTATTTTAGATGTCGAAGACCCAATTAGTAGTGAATATAATTTAGAAGTTTCTTCACCAGGCATAGACCGACCATTATTTGAATTAGCACATTTTGAAGCTGTAAAAGGTGAAACGGTTAATATTAAGTTAGCGATGCCTGTAAACGGGCGTAGGAAGTTTAAAGGTTTGTTAGTCGCTATCGAAGGCAATCAATTGGTTGTGCAAGTAGATGGTGTTGACTACGAACTTATGATTAATAATGTAGATAAAGCAAACCTTGTTGCAAAACTTAAATAGAAAGTTTGCTGTAATAAATAAATTTTAATTAATAAAGGCTAAGTAGCATGAGTAAAGAGATATTACTAGTTGTTGATGCTGTTTCAAATGAAAAAGCATTACCTCGAGAAAGCATTTTTAAAGCAATGGAAACTGCTTTAGAAACAGCAACAAAGAAAAAATACGAAGGTGAAATTTTAGTGAAAGTTATCATTGATCGCATTTCTGGCGATTTTGATACTTTTAGACGTTGGTTAGTTGTTGAAGATAATGGTGAACCTTTAGAGAATCCATATGAAGAAATTACTCTAGGTGCGGCTCAATATGAAAACCCTGAGTTACAACCAGGTGATTATGTAGAAGAGCAAATTGAATCAGTGAAGTTTGACCGTGTTACGACACAAACGGCTAAACAAGTGATTGTTCAAAAAATCCGTGAAGCTGAACGTGCACTTGTTGTTGATGCTTATCAAGAACAAATTGGTGAATTAGTTACCGGTGTAGTAAAAAAATCTACACGTGACAGTGTTATTATCGATTTAGGTAATAATGCAGAAGCAGTCATTTATCGCGATGAAATGTTACCAAGAGAAACATTCCGTCCAGGTGATCGTGTGAGAGGTTTATTATATGAAATTAAACCTGAAGCACGTGGCGCACAATTATTTGTAAGTAGGGCAAAACCTGAAATGCTTATTGAGCTATTCCGCGTTGAAGTGCCTGAAATAGGCGAAGAGATGCTTGAAATCAAAGGTGCAGCTCGCGATCCAGGTTCACGTGCTAAAATTGCAGTAAAAAGCAATGATAAGCGTATTGACCCTGTAGGTGCTTGTGTTGGTATGCGTGGTTCGCGTGTACAGGCTGTTTCTACAGAGTTAGGCGGTGAACGTGTTGATATCGTATTATATGATGACAACGTCGCTCAATTCGTAATCAACGCTATGTCTCCAGCTGAAGTTGCATCAATTATTGTTGATGAAGATAAAGGTACAATGGATATAGCGGTTGAAGAAAGTAACTTAGCAATGGCTATCGGTAGAAATGGTCAAAACATTCGTTTAGCAAGCCAGTTAACTGGCTGGGAATTAAACGTAATGACCGTTGCAGACATGAAAGAAAAACATCAGGCTGAAAACGATAAAGTATTAAACTTATTTATTGAAAAATTAGACCTAGATGAAGATTTCGCTACCTTATTAGCAGAAGAAGGTTTTACTTCTCTTGAAGAAATTGCCTATGTACCTGAGGCTGAAATGTTAGAAATTGATGGTCTTACTGCAGAAATCATCGAAGAATTACGTGAACGTGCTAAAGAAGCAATTACAATGCAAGCGCTTACCACAGAAGAAAGTTTAGAGGGTGCTGAGCCAGCCGAAGATTTACTAAACCTTGAAGGTTTAGAGCGTCATTTAGCTTTTGTTTTAGCTAGTCAAGGTGTGAAAACACTAGAAGACTTAGCTGAGCAAGGGGTTGATGACATAAGTAATATTGAAGAATTAACAGATGAAAAAGCGGGTGAGCTCATTATGGCTGCACGTAATATTTGTTGGTTTAATGAAGAATAGATAAACCGGAGAATATAATAGATGGCAGATATAACCGTAACAGAACTTGCCAAAGAAATTGGTACACCGGTCGATCGCTTAGTTAAGCAATTAGCTGACTCAGGCGTTAAAAAAACCTCAAGTGACAATATCTCGCAAGAAGAGAAAGAAACTTTATTAAGCTACCTTAAAAAGCAGCACGGTGATGATTCAGAAGCTAAACCTAGTAAGTTAACGTTGAACCGTAAAACGAAATCAACCTTAACAATGGGCCATGGTAGCAAAGCTAAATCGGTTAACGTAGAAGTTCGCAAGAAAAGAACTTATGTTAAACGTAGCGATGTTGAAGAACAAAAGCTAGCTGAAGAAGCAGCACAAGCAGAAGCACTTGCTAAAGCTGAAGCTGAACAAGCAGCACAAGCAGAAGCACTTGCTAAAGCTGAAGCCGATGCGAAAGAGCTTGAAAATGCTAAAGCTGTTGCTGCTGTAAAAGCTGAAGTAGAAGCTGAACGTAAAGCAGCAGCTAAAGAAACAGCAAAAGCTGAAGCAGCAGAGAAAGCAAAACAAGCTTCAGTGAATAAGTCTAAAGCGACCGAAGAAAAAGTAGCAGAGCCTAAAGTTGAAAGTGAAGAAGCGAAGAAAATCCGTTTACTTCAAGAAAAAGAAATTGCTGAAAAAGTTGCTGAAGAAGCAAAACAAGCAAATGAAGCTGCTAGATTGTTAGCGGAAGAAAACGAAGCACGCTGGAAAGAGCAAGAAGCTAAGCGTAAAGAAGCAGAAAAAGAAGTTGTTCATTTAACTTCTTCTAAATATGCTCAAGAAGCTGAAGATAAAGTTGATGCTGCAGGTGAAGGCCGAAGACGTCGTAAGAAAAAAGCTCCAGCAGATAAAACAGCTACTCGTGGTGGTAGAAATGGTAAGGGCCGCAACGCGACTTTATCTTCACCACAAAGCTTAAAGCATGGCTTTACTAAACCAGCTGAAACGAAAGTTCAAGACATTCGTATTGGTGAAACGATTTCTGTTGCAGAGTTAGCTAATAAGATGGCTAAGAAGGGTGCAGAAGTTGTTAAAGCTATGTTTAAAATGGGTGCAATGGCAACCATTAACCAAGTGATTGACCAAGAAACTGCCGCTTTAGTTTGTGAAGAAATGGGTTTCAACGTTGTTCTTGTTAAAGAAAACGCACTAGAAGAAGCGGTTCTTGCTGATAGAGGTAACACAGGTGAAGCGATTACTCGTGCGCCAGTTGTAACGATTATGGGTCACGTAGACCACGGTAAAACTTCACTACTTGATTACATCCGTCAAGCAAAAGTTGCTGATGGAGAAGCGGGTGGTATTACGCAGCATATTGGTGCTTACCATGTAGACATTGACGGTGGTATGATTACTTTCCTAGATACACCAGGGCATGCTGCGTTTACCGCAATGCGTTCACGTGGTGCTAAAGCAACCGATATCGTCATTATCGTTGTTGCTGCAGATGATGGTGTTATGCCTCAAACAATTGAAGCAATTCAACATGCTAAAGCATCTGATGCGCCAATCATTATTGCTGTTAACAAAATGGACAAAGAAACGGCTGATCCAGATCGTGTTAAAACAGAACTTTCTCAACACGGTGTACAACCGGAAGACTGGGGCGGTGACGTTCAATTCTGTCATGTTTCAGCGAAAACAGGTTTAGGTATCGATGAGTTACTTGAGTCTATTTTATTACAGTCTGAAGTATTAGAGCTTACTGCGGTTGTCGATAAATTGGCAACAGGTGTTGTTGTCGAGTCTAAGCTTGATAAGGGTCGAGGACCCGTTGCAACAGTACTTATCCAAGAAGGTACAATGAAGCAAGGCGATATTGTGCTTTGTGGTCTAGAGTATGGCCGTGTTCGTGCAATGCGCGATGAAAATGGTCGTCCTATTGAAAGTGCAGGACCATCTATTCCTGTAGAAATTATTGGTTTAAGTGGTGTTCCACAATCAGGTGACGAAGCAACAGTTGTTAAAGATGAGAAGAAAGCGCGTGAAGTTGCTTTATTCCGTCAAGGCAAATTCCGCGATGTTAAACTTGCAAGACAACAGAAAGCTAAGCTAGAGAACATGTTTAGTAATATGTCTCAAGGTGAAGTGTCTGAAGTGAATGTGGTATTGAAATCAGATGTTCAAGGTTCCCTTGAAGCAATTTCTGATTCATTACTTAAACTTTCTACTGATGAAGTTAAAGTTAAAATTATCGGCTCTGGTGTTGGTGGTATCACTGAAACAGATGCTACGTTAGCTGCAGCATCTAATGCAATTGTAGTTGGTTTTAACGTTCGTGCAGATGCTACAGCGCGTAAAGTCATTGAAGCAGAAAACATTGATCTTCGTTACTACAGCGTTATTTACTCATTAATTGATGAAGTAAAACAAGCGATGAGTGGTATGTTAGCGCCAGAGTTTAAACAAGAGATTATTGGTCTTGCACAAGTACGTGATGTGTTTAAATCACCTAAAATCGGGGCCATTGCTGGCTGTATGGTTACTGAAGGTATCATCAAACGTAGTGCACCTATTCGTGTACTTCGTGAAAACGTTGTTATCTACGAAGGTGAACTTGAGTCATTACGTCGCTTTAAAGACGATGTACAAGAAGTTCGTAACGGCACAGAGTGTGGTATCGGTGTTAAGAACTATAACGATGTACGCGTTGGTGACCAAATAGAAGTATTTGAAACAGTTGAAATTAAACGTAGCTTATAAGTTTAATTAGCAAAAACTGTATTTAAACGGAGGCTAGTGCCTCCGTTTTGTTTTCATAAAATAATTTACTTGGATGTTTACCTTCTATAAGAAAATAGCATATTAGTAGACAGCGTTTTATACTATTCTTAACATAGAGCACTTTCTATTTTCAACAGAGCTATTTATATAAGCGAGCTTCAAGTCTGAGGAATACATATGGCTAGAGAATACGCCCGGACTGACCGCGTTGGTCAGCAAATTCAAAAAGAGATTGCAACGATATTAATGCGTGAGATTAAAGACCCACGTTTAAGTATGACGACAGTTTCTTCTGTAGAAGTAACAAGAGACTTGGCTTACGCCAAAATTTTTGTCACTTTTATTAACGACCAGCCTGAAGAGATTAAAGCATCTTTAGCAGTACTTGCAGATGCTGAAGGTTATATCCGTTCTTTACTTGGTAAACGATTAAGAGCGCGCATTATGCCTCATTTACGCTTTGTTTATGACAGCTCTATGACTGAAGGTGTTCGTATGAGCGCGTTAGTTGATAAAGCGATTGCAAGTGATAAACCTGCAACGGCTTTTAACGCTAATTTAGAAGACGATGAGCAAATGAGTGAGAACGAGAACAATTAAATGGCAAAACGTAGAAAAGGCCGCCCTATAAATGGTGTGCTGTTGTTAGACAAACCTTATGAAATGTCGTCAAATCATGCACTGCAAGCAGTTAAACGAATTTACTTTGCGCAAAAAGCAGGGCACACTGGCGCCTTAGATCCCCTTGCAACAGGTATGCTACCTATTTGCTTAGGTGAAGGAACTAAGTTTTCTCAATTTTTACTTGATACCGATAAAACTTATCAAGTTGTCGCTAAACTTGGCATAAGAACAACGACTAGCGATGCTGACGGTGAAATTGTCAGTGAAAAAGCTGTTAATGTATCTGATGAAGCGTTAAATGATGCTTTAAACTCTTTTAGAGGAACAACAAAGCAGGTTCCTTCAATGTATTCAGCGCTTAAATATAAAGGGCAACCTCTATATAAGTATGCGAGAGAGGGCATTGATGTTCCAAGAGAAGCACGCGATATTACCGTTTTTAATCTAGAGTTATTACGTTTTGACAAAGACAATCGAGAAGTAGAGCTTGAAATTCATGTATCGAAAGGCACTTATATTCGCACCATCGTTGATGATCTAGGCGAGTTGTTGGGCTGTGGAGCGCATGTTGCTGATTTAAGAAGGTTAGCGGTAGGTGAGTACCCCATTGATAAAATGGTTACGCTTGAACAGCTTGAAACTTTATTTGAGCAAGCTAAAACACAAGAGTTAGCGCCTTCAGAGTTACTTGATCCATTACTTCTTCCGATGCAAAGTGCTGTAAAAGGCATGCCTTGTGTATATGTTGATGCGATGTCTGCAAACTTCCTTCGCCATGGTAACCCAGTTCAAGCCTATAGAGCACCAGCAGAAGGCAGTGTTCAGGTTTATATCGGTGAAAATGAGCAAGATGAGTCTGCCGAGTTTATTGGGGTAGGCCACATCAACGATGATGGCTTAGTTGCACCAAAGCGTATTGTTGTTATTTAAAGCGAACTCAGCTTAGTTGCTTTAGTGAAGGAATATAATGCAAATACGGCTTGCAATTTACCTGCTTGCTGATAGAATACGCGCTCTTTCGTGATTAGCGCTGAATTAGTGTTTGGCCTAATCGTATTTAATACTTACATTGAGTAAGTA
This sequence comes from uncultured Colwellia sp., assembly GCA_963933725.1. Classification (GTDB taxonomy): domain Bacteria; phylum Pseudomonadota; class Gammaproteobacteria; order Enterobacterales; family Alteromonadaceae; genus Colwellia. The sequence goes on along the minus strand of CAWVWK010000035.1, from coordinate 2,383 downwards.
AACACACTAAGGATTTATAATGTCTTTAAATGCTACACAAAAAGCTGCAATCGTTGCAGAATACGCTCAAAGTGAAGGTGATACAGGTTCACCAGAAGTACAAGTTGCTTTGTTAACTACACAAATCAACCACTTACAAGGTCACTTCAAAGAGCACATCCATGATCACCATTCACGTCGTGGTTTATTACGTATGGTTGCTCAACGTCGTAAGTTACTTGACTACTTAAAAGGCAAGAACACTGCACGTTATGACGCGCTAATTGCTAAATTAGGTCTACGTCGTTAATCAAGACTTTGTTGATTACCCCCCAAAAAGGAGCCTGTGGCTCCTTTTTTGTTATTTATTGCTAACAAAAGTACTTTCAAGCTAGCAATAAATTATCGAATTAGTATAATACGCGTGAGAATTCTTATCCTTAAGGCAACTCGTTGTCTTCGGTTGATAAATTTCTAAACTAATCAATCAAACTGTATAATTTTTTGTTCGGCTTGCCTTTATGAAGTAAGGATAGAGCGAATAAATAATTGTACAGATTGGTTAACTGTTATTAAAAATAAAAGGAACACTATATGTTCAATCCAGTTACAAAGAAATTTCAATACGGTAAACATACCGTAACATTAGAAACAGGTACTATTGCCCGTCAAGCTTCTGCTGCTGTTATTGCAAGCATGGACGACACATCTGTACTTGTTTCAGTTGTTGCTAAAAAAGACGCTAAGCCTGGTCAAGACTTCTTCCCATTAACGATTAACTACCAAGAGCGTACTTACGCTGCGGGTAAAATCCCAGGAAGTTTTTTCAAGCGTGAAGGTCGTCCTTCAGAAGAAGAAACGTTAATTGCACGTTTAATCGACAGACCACTTCGTCCATTGTTCCCAGAAGGGTTCATCAACGAAGTTCAAGTCATAATTACGGTTGTTTCAGTAAACCCTGAAATTGCACCTGATATGATTTCATTAATCGGTGCATCTGCTGCGCTTTCTATCGCTGGTGTGCCGTTTAACGGACCAGTTGGTGCTGCACGTGTTGGTTACAACGACGGTGAATACCTTCTTAACCCACTACAATCTGAATTACCTACAAGCCAATTAGATCTTGTTGTTTCAGGTACTGACTCTGCTGTATTAATGGTTGAATCTGAAGCTGACGTTTTATCTGAAGAAGTAATGCTTGGTGCTGTTGTATACGGTCATGAGCAAATGCAAGTTGCTGTTGACGCAATTAAAGAATTTAAAGCAGAAGTAAACACGCCAGAGTGGGAATGGACTGCACCCGTTAAAAACGCTGAGTTAGTTGCTAAAATTGCTGAGCTATCTGAAGCGCAAGTAAACGAAGCTTACCAAATTACTGAAAAAGCTGTTCGTTACGAAAAAATCGCTGAAATCCGTAATGGCGTCGTAGAAAAGTTATTAGAAGCGGATGAAGAATTAGACGTTCAAGAAGCGAAAGATTTATTCCACGACCTTGAAAAAACCGTTGTTCGTGGTCGAATTACACAAGGTTCTCCACGTATCGATGGTCGTGATCCTGAGTCAATTCGTGCACTAGATGTAATGACAGGTGTATTACCTCGTACTCACGGCTCTGCAGTGTTTACGCGTGGTGAAACACAAGCACTAGTAACGGCTACTTTGGGTACACAACGTGACGCACAACGTATTGACAGCATCTTAGGCGAGAAAACAGATGCCTTCATGCTTCACTACAACTTCCCTCCATATTGTGTAGGTGAAACTGGTTTTGTAGGTAGCCCTAAGCGTCGTGAAATCGGTCATGGCCGTTTAGCGAAACGTGGTATGTTAGCTGTAATGCCAACAGTTGAAGAATTCCCGTACGCTGTTCGTGTAGTTTCTGAAATTACTGAATCAAATGGTTCATCTTCAATGGCTTCAGTATGTGGTACTTCATTAGCACTTATGGATGCTGGTGTTCCAATTAAAGCTTCTGTAGCTGGTATTGCTATGGGTCTAGTTAAAGAAGGCGAAAACTTCGTTGTTCTTTCTGACATCTTAGGTGATGAAGATCACTTGGGTGACATGGACTTTAAAGTAGCAGGTACTACAGGTGGTATCACGGCTTTACAAATGGATATCAAAATCGAAGGTATTACACAAGAAATCATGCAGCTTGCTTTAAACCAAGCAAAAGCTGCTCGTACCCACATTTTATCTGTAATGGATGAAGCGATTGGCGGACACAGAACTGAAATTTCTGAATTCGCGCCACGTATTCATACAATGAAAGTAAGTCAAGATAAAATCCGTGACGTTATCGGTAAAGGTGGTGCTACTATTCGTCAACTTACTGAAGAAACAGGTACAACGATTGAAATCGGTGATGACGGTACAATTAAAATTGCCGCTACAGATGGTGAAA
>CAWVWK010000034.1:0-19858 GCA_963933725.1 uncultured Colwellia sp. | reverse complement strand
TATAAGAAAATATAAGAAAATATCGAAGTTTCTGATACACAATAACGTAGAAAATAACGACTAATAAGAGATACCATGAACAAAAAAACATTAGCTTTCGTGCTAACAGCGGCTACTTTATGTACTATGTATAGTCCTTTCAAGGCTTTTGCAACAAAAGTGGATTTAGAAGCAGAAATTAGTATTAAGTCTGACAGACAATCTGTAGATTTAAAAAATAAAATTTTAGATTATATTAATAATGTTGTTATTACTCAGGGTACTTTATCCATTTCTGCAGATATTGTTCAAATATATACCGAACAAGATAGCAAGAGGAAAAGTAATGGAGATACCTATTTAGCAAAAGGTAAACCGGCGGTCTTTCAGCAGACACTTGAAGATGGCTCTATTATCACTCTAGAAGCCGACAACATAACGTATCAGCCAGAATTGTTTTTAGTTGTCGTATCTGGAAATGCAAAAGTAAAACAAGCAAGTAGTGAAGTAAGCGGTAGCGAAATTACTTATAATATTGCAACGGAAAGGCTTGATGCAATGAGCAACTCCAATGAACAAGTAACAACCATATTGCAACCAAGCGCCATTAAAAAAACGAAAGAAGCTAAGGATAAGTCATCGCAACAAAATACGTCGAAGGTTGATGAGCTTAATTTGGAGCAACAATAATATGACAGTTTTGGATAAACTTATCGCGACGGGGCTAGCTAAAGCCTATAAGAGTAAATCTGTAGTAAAAGACGTAAGTCTTGAAGTTTGTGCAGGGCAAATCGTTGGTCTACTTGGTCCAAATGGTGCAGGTAAAACCACTTCTTTTTACATGATAGTAGGGCTTGTTCCTAATGATGCAGGTTCTATTGTCTTAAACCAAGAAGATATTACCTTAGCTCCTATGCATGAAAGAGCAAGACGTGGTATAGGGTATTTACCGCAAGAAGCTTCCATTTTTAGAAAACTCAGTGTCTTTGATAATATCATGGCTATTTTGCAAACACGTAAAGGCTTAAGCCTTGATGAAAAACACCATATACTAGAACAACTGCTCGAAGAATTTCACATAACTCATATTCGCGATAATCTTGGCATGAGTTTGTCAGGTGGCGAAAGACGACGAGTTGAAATTGCTAGGGCATTAGCCGCTGATCCTAAGTTTATTTTATTAGATGAACCGTTTGCGGGGGTAGACCCTATCTCTGTTGGCGATATAAAAAAAATAATTTTACAATTAAAGAATAAAGGGATTGGTGTCTTAATCACTGATCACAATGTAAGAGAAACGCTTGATGTTTGTGAGAATGCCTATATTGTAAGTCGTGGCGAAATAATCGCTCAAGGTAATGCAGAACAGATTTTAGCTAACCAGAAAGTAAGGGATGTTTATTTAGGCGAACAATTTACGCTTTAGCTTTTCTCATCAGAGAAATTAAAGCATATTTTATTCTAACTATTACCAATAAGCCGATAATTATCGAGCTTGTGATAAGTAACACCTGTTTTAACAAACAAGACTGTTATAGGTATCTAACCGTAATAACTTCTCCAATTCAGGCTATACTAAAAATATAAATTAAAGTCATAACAGGAACGTTTTATAATTATATGCGCCCAACTCTCCAACTCCGTGTAGGACAAAGTTTAACCATGACCCCACAATTGCAACAAGCGATAAAGCTGTTGCAATTATCTACGTTAGATCTACAACAAGAGATTCAAGAAGTACTAGAAAGTAACCCTTTACTTGAGGTTGACGAGCGTAATGCTATAGATGAAACAGTAAACGCAGAACAAAATAATTTAGAAGAAGCCTTTGAATCTGCATCAGCACCAGCGACTGAAATATCATCAGCGAATGATGTTAGTGATGAGCAAAGTAGCAACATAGATGAGATTTCTACGACAGAAGCATTAGAAAAAACAGATATCCCTGAAGAGTTAAATATTGATACTACTTGGGATGAAAGTTATAGCGCAGGTACATCAAATACCGGTGCAATTAGCACCCCAGCAGATGACTTTACATACCAAGGTGAAACAACCGACTCTATTCAAGATCATTTATCATGGCAAATGCAGCTTACTCCCTTTTCCGATACCGATAAAGCTATTGCTATCGCTATTATTGAGGCGGTTGATGATGCCGGTTACTTAACGGTTTCAGCTGAAGATATTCTGAGTAGCGTAGGCACTGAAGACCTAGAGTTAGACGAAGTAGAAGCCGTATTAAAACGTATTAACATGTTTGATCCTATTGGTGTAGCAGCAAGATCAATACCTGAATGTTTATTGATCCAGTTAAATCAGTTTGATGAAGATACGCCTTATTTAAAAGAAAGTAAGCTTATCATTAGTGAGCATATTGATTTACTCGGTAATCGAGATTATCGTCAGTTAATGCGGAAAACAAAATTAAAAGAAGATGAACTACGAGAGGTGATGCGCTTAATACAGAGTTTAAACCCTCGCCCAGGCGATGCCATTATAAAAGGTGAAGAGCAATATATTACGCCTGATGTGTCTGTTGAAAAGAAAAGTGGTCGTTGGCTTGTTACATTAAACCCAGATACAGCACCCAAGCTTGGAATAAATCAGCAATATGCCGCTATGTCTAAATCGATGAAGTCGAGTGATGACGGACAGTTTATTCGTAACAATTTACAAGAAGCTAAGTGGTTTATAAAAAGTTTACAGCAGCGTAATGACACGCTATTAAAAGTATCTAACTGCATTGTTCAACGCCAACAAGGCTTTTTTGAACATGGTGCTGAAGCAATGAAACCGATGGTTTTAAACGATGTCGCCGAAGCGGTAGATATGCATGAATCGACAATTTCTCGTGTAACAACGCAAAAATACATGGACACACCAAGAGGAATTTTTGAGTTAAAATACTTTTTCTCAAGCCATGTTAGCACCGAAAATGGAGGAGAATGTTCCTCTACAGCAATTCGTTCATTGATTCAAAAGCTTATTGTAGCTGAAGTTCCAGCAAAACCATTAAGTGATAGTAAAATGGCTGAATTATTAGCAGATCAAGGGATTAAAGTCGCTAGGCGAACTATTGCAAAATATCGTGAATCATTAAATATCCCGCCGTCTAATCAACGTAAAAGCTTATTATAAACTTAGTCGCTTTATACCGTAACCAAAAAGCGAGTATATAACTGAAAAACAAAACAAAAAATTAAGGTTAGGGTTAACGTGAAACTCATCATCGTCAGTGGCCGTTCAGGGTCAGGTAAATCAGTTGCTTTAAGAGTGCTAGAAGATTTAGGTTATTATTGTGTTGATAATATCCCCGTTAATTTACTGCCAGCGTTAACCCATACTGTTATTAATGATTACGAAACGGTAGCGGTAAGTTTAGATGTTCGAAATCTTCCCAAGGATCCGTCAGATATTCCAGAAATCATCGACTATTTACCGAGTGTTGTTGAGGTAACAACAATATTTTTAGATGCAGACGATAATTATTTGGTAAGTCGCTTTAGTGAAACCAGACGACTTCATCCACTTATCCAAGAAGATGTTGTTTTAGAACAGGCGATTGCTTTAGAGAAAGAATTACTGCTGCCAATTTCTACAAATGCCGACTTATGTATAAACACAAGTGAGTTGAGCCCACATCAGCTTTCCGATCTAGTCAGAGAGAGGATTTTAGGGAAGACGACTGGAACAATGGTCATTGTTTTTCAGTCGTTTGGTTTTAAGCATGGCAGCCCTAAAGATGCTGATTATGTTTTTGATGCCCGTTTCTTACCAAACCCTTTTTGGGATAAAACACTTAAAAATAACACAGGGTTAGAAGGTAACGTTCAAGATTTTTTATCGAATCAACCTATTGTTACAAAGTTTATTTTACAAGTTCAAAACTTTTTATTCACCTGGCTACCTCATTTAGAAAGAAGTAACAGAAGCTATTTAACTATTGCCATAGGGTGTACGGGGGGCAAACATCGCTCAGTTTATATCGCTGAGCGTTTGGCGCAGTATTTTAAGAAAGAGCATGAAAATATCCAAACACACCACCGTGACATTGACAAAACCGCCAAAAACAACTAAACAACCAAACGCTATTAAATAAAAGAAAAAAATATTTTATGATAGACTTAAGTTCTTAGTTTAGTTAATAATTTAATTAACGACCACCACATATAAAAATTTTTACTCTATATAAAAGTATCATAGAAAAAATAGGCTTGCCATGTCAGAAATTACAGAACAAGAAGATAACCAGACCAAACTACTGCAGGTTAATGAAGCGCTTGATAGTGGTATGTTTGTCTATGTTCGTAAATTATTACAGCAAATGGAAGCTTATGATCTCGCATTGATACTAGAGTCTTCTCCATCTAAAAGTCGTAATCTACTTTGGCAACTTATTGATCCTGAATTTCACGGCGAGGTATTAGAAGAATTAAACGAAGAAGTTAGGAAAGGTATTTTAAAAAGTATGCAGCCAGGACAACTTGCTGCCATTACTGAAGGCATGGATATTGATGATCTTGCTGAAGTACTTAGAACACTGCCTGATACCGTGTTTCGTGAAGTCCTTAAGTCGATGGACTCACAAGATAGGAGTCGTGTAGAAACCGCTTTATCTTTCGAAGAAGATACCGCTGGCGGTATCATGAATACTGATACCATAACCCTGCGCCCTGATGTAAGTGTTGATGTGGTATTACGGTATTTACGTCTTAAAGGGGAGTTACCTGAAGCGACCGATTCTTTTTATGTAGTCGATAGAAAAAATATTTTTATTGGTGCTGTCTCTTTGTCCTCAATTGTAACGGCAAAAACAGACACTATCGTTTCAACACTCATCGATAAAGATATAGAAGCGGTACTTGTAGGTATGGAAGAACAAGCAGTTGCTCAATTATTTGAACGATATGACTGGTTCTCTGCTCCTGTTGTTGACGAAGATGGCCATTTACTTGGTCGTATTACCATTGATGATGTCATCGATATTATTCGTGAAGATGCAGAGCATAGAATGATGAGCATGGCGGGTTTAGATGATGAAGCCGATACCTTTGCTCCTGTTATTGATAGTACAAAAAAACGCTCTGTATGGCTAGGGATTAACTTGTTTACTGCGCTTATGGCTGTTGCTGTAACTAGTATGTTTGAAGGTACTATTCAACAGCTCGCTATTTTGGCCATATTAAACTCTCTCGTGCCAAGCATGGGCGGAGTAGCAGGTAGTCAAACCCTAACGCTCGTGGTTAGAGGTATTGCTTTAGGACATGTCGGCGAAAGTAACTCAAAAGCCTTGCTAGTGAAAGAGTTAGCCATCGGTTTTCTCAATGGTGTTATCTGGGCGATACTTATCGCTAGTTTCGTTGCATTATGGAAACAAGATTTAATGCTAGGAGGTGTTATTGCCTTTGCCATGTTGATGAATATGACGGCAGCTGGTTTTGCTGGCGTGACAATTCCGCTTCTTTTAAAACGAATGAATGTCGATCCAGCGCTTGCTGGCGGTGTTATTATCACAACGATTACAGATGTTGTTGGTATTTTCGCTTTTTTAGGTACAGCTACACTTTTACTTATTTAGATATACCTGAAAGTTACGCCTTTTAGGTATTAGATTCAGCGTTATATAATACCTCTTTCTCATTAAACATAACCCAAGCGGCTAACACATATTTGTCATTTGGATAAAAAACTGAGTTCTCCCCCTTCTTAGTCACCATTAAGGTAAATCAATAAAATTATTCATCATATATTTCTTGTTATTATTACGCACGGTTTATTTCTAGAGTAAACGCGACCAATTATTTATTAACTTTTTAAGGTGTTCATCACTTTAAACAGCTCTTTGTCTTTATACCACCTGATTCCTTAAGCCAAATAGCAACGCCTCTTTAAGTCAAATAGCAACGCCTCTGTTAAAATAAAACCACAAGATTGCACTATAAAAATAACAGAATCCCTTTAAATGATGAAATTAAAACCGTTTACCCTATACTTTGTATGTGCAAGCATGATTTTTAATTTTGTTGCGTATACAATAGCGCCCTTTTTTATTCTCTAGCTTTGTCTCTTAGTTAGCGTGTTAATACCGTTACGATTGTTGCGTAACGCATCTTTTGGAGTTTTTTTATGCCTTTTAAGTCAGGTCAACGTTGGATAAGTGATAGTGAGTCAGATCAAGGTTTAGGAACGGTTACCTTGATAGAGCATCGTTTTGTAACGATTGTTTTTACTGCGACAGGTGAATCAAGACAATATGCTAAAGAAAATGCGCCATTAACACGTGTTATTTTTAATGAAGGTGACACAATTCCAAGTCATGAGGGATGGCTTCTCAAAGTAGAAACATACCAAGAAGAAAATGGCATCATCACTTATCATGGTGTACGCCAAGATACAGAACAGAGTGTTTCGTTAAAAGAGATCATGGTTGATCATTTTATAAAATTTAACAAACCGCACGACAGGTTGTTAAACAATCAAGTCGATCGCTTAGATTGGTTTCGACTACGTAAAGATGCATTAAAACACCAGTTTAACCAGCAACAGTCATCACTTACAGGCTTAACCGGAGCACGTGTTAGTCTTATCCCTCATCAAATTTATATTGCCGATGAAGTCGGAAGCCGTTTTGCTCCACGCGTTCTTTTAGCTGATGAAGTAGGGTTAGGTAAAACCATTGAAGCAGGTTTAATTATTCATCAACAATTGGTGACGGGCAGAGCCAAGCGTATTTTGATCATTGTGCCAGAATCTCTTATGCACCAATGGTTAGTGGAAATGTTACGCCGATTTAATTTAAGGTTTAGTATTTTTGATCATGACCGCTGTGTTGAAAGTTCAGGAGAATCGTTTGGTGATGACGAACAGGACAACCCTTTTAGTACAGAGCAACTTGTACTGGTAAACTTAGCTTTTGTTACTGACAACCCTACTTGGTATGATGCGCTGATCGCTGAAGAATGGGATTTAATGGTAGTAGATGAAGCACACCATTTAAACTGGAAGCCCGACGCACCAAGTATTGAATACCAATGTATTGAAAATTTAGCACTTACGATCCCTGGTGTCCTATTATTGACAGCAACACCTGATCAGTTAGGTCATGAAAGCCATTTCGCTCGTCTAAGACTATTAGACCCTGACCGATTTTATGATTACCAAGCCTTTATAGATGAAGAAAAAAACTATAGCGAAGTGGCTGACGCTGCGAATAGTTTAGTAGAAGGTAATAAACTCAATTCAAGCCAAGAGAATACACTTATATCGCTTCTTAAAGAGTCTGATATTACTGATTCCCTTGCTATTCTTTCGCAAAAAGACGTAGAAATAGAGCAACAGTCATCAACCCGTCAATCGCTTTTGAAGAAGTTACTCGACAGACATGGAACTGGGCGTATACTCTTTAGGAATTCAAGAAATACTATTACAGGGTTCCCTGCTAGACAAGTTATTCCGACGGCATTGGTTATGCCTGAAGCTTATCAAGATTGCATAAATAACCTTATGGTTTCACAAGAAACAGAACTGCTGATTGAGTCTAAAAAAGCGAAATTAGTTTTCACACCTGAAGTCCTTTTTTCTTTAGCACAACCACATAATAATTGGACTGATTTTGATCCCCGTGTTGATTATTTAATAGCGTTATTACAATCATTAAACAAAGAAAAAATCTTAGTGATTTGTGCTAATGCTCAAACGGCAATAGATCTTGAGTCGGCACTGCGACTTCGAGAAGGGATTCGAAGCGCGGTATTTCATGAAGGCCTTTCTATTTTTGAACGCGATAAAGCTGCTGCATATTTTGCACAAGATGAAGACAGTGCACAGTTATTGTTATGTTCAGAAATTGGTAGTGAAGGACGAAATTTCCAATTTGCACACCATTTAGTGTTATTTGATTTACCACTAAATCCTGATTTATTAGAACAACGCATTGGACGATTAGACCGAATCGGTCAAACGGATATCATTCGCTTACATGTTCCTTACTTTGAACATTCTGCACAACATATGCTTTTTGATTGGTATCACGAAGGCATGCAAGCATTTGAGCATACTTGTATTACTGGCAGAGTGGTGTATGAAGCATTTGGAGAAACTTTATTGAATATTGCGCTCAGTAGTGATACGACTTCTGCGATTGCAGAATTAGTTGATAATTTAATTACTGATAGCTGGAAAAAGCACACACAAATTAAAGCAGAGCTTGAGTCAGGAAGAGATAAATTAATCGAGCTAAATTCTTCAGGTCAAGGTAGGGCTGACGAGTTAGTGAACGCAATAGCTCAATCAGATCAAGGCATAGAATTACCGCAGTTTATATTCCAAGCACTTGATGTTTTTGGGGTAAAACAAGACGACAAAGCTGATAACAGCATTGTATTGAGTCAAAGTGAGCACATGCTTAATAGCAATTTTCCTTGTTTACCTGAAGAGGGGACTACAGTTACTTTTAATCGAGAAACAGCGCTTGTTAATGAGAACTATCAGTTATTGACTTGGGATCACCCAATGGTTCGCGGTATTATGGATTTGGTACTTAGTGATGAAATTGGCAATGCAAGTATTGGCTTACTTAAAAATGCTGCGTTACCAACGGGTACTTTCTTTTTAGAGTGCATTTTTACCGTAGAAGCCACTGCACCAAGCCATTTACAACTGGGTCGCTATTTACCGACAACGCCGATAAGAGTTTTAATTGATAAAAAAGGCAATAATTTAGCAAAGAATATCGATGAAAGCTTATTAGATAACCAATTAATTCCGGTTAAAAAACAAGTCGCCTTACAGCTTATTAAGGCTTTAAAAAGTCAAGTTGCTTCGCTTGTTGCAAAAGCAGAAGATCACGGAAAGTCAGAAGTTGAAGCCATTTGTGAAAAAGCCATGGCTAGTATGGTGTCGCAACTAGGGGATGAACAGCAACGTTTAACTGAGCTAAAAGCAATTAACCCAAGTGTTCGGCAAGGGGAAATAGATTTTATCAGTGTTAAACAAGAGCAGCTCGCTTATTACATTGAAAAAGCGCAATTAACCTTCGAAGCCATTAGATTGATTGTTATCACAAATTAGTTAGGTAAAATAACCAAAATAAACTTTATCTTTAATCTTATTAAGGCAAAATCAAACAAAGGCTGCTTTCTACCTGTCTTTGTTTGGTCAAAATTTTATGGCAGCAAACCCAGACTTTGTTTACACCCCTCCTATGCACCCTTTTATCAATGTTATTTATAAAGATGATGATTTTATTATACTTGATAAAAGTAGTGGTTTATTAAGTGTTCCTGGCCGTTTACCTGAACATCAAGATTGCTTACAAAATAGAGTACAGCGTGTCTTGCCAACAGCAACTATTGTACACCGTCTAGATATGGCTACATCGGGTATTATGGTGATGGCATTAAATAAGCCGGCGCATGTTGCAATAAGTCGTCAGTTTGAGAAAAGGGAAACCTCAAAAAGTTATCTCGCACGAGTATATGGAGAAATTAAGGAAGATCAGGGTAGCGTAAATTTACCCCTTATTTGTGATTGGCCAAATCGTCCTAAGCAAATGGTTGACCATGAGAATGGGAAAAAATCTTTAACATATTTTAAAGTCATCCAGCGAAATGCTCTTAAAGAAGCAAATACTACGTTGGTAGCGTTAACACCCGTAACGGGACGATCGCACCAGTTAAGAGTACATATGCTGGCGTTAGGGCATCCAATTTTAGGTGATAGGCTTTACGCGCATGAAGAGGCACTTCTACTGAGTTCAAGGTTACAGCTACACGCTCAATACCTTTCTTTTGTTCATCCAACAACGCAACAAAAAGTGGCTTTTTCGAGTATTTGCCCTTTCCTTTAAAACTTATAGGATAAGCCAACCACAGTGCGGAAGTTGTTCTCTTCAGGGGTAGTATTGTCGGCTTTGGGGAGTGGCTCAGCAATACGGTCGACATACATCGTAAAATCTATATCTATATCGTAAGCCAAATCAAAAGACAGTCCAGTTTTTAAGTTATGCAAGCGCTTACCGGATGCTTCATTTACAAATTTAAACTGATAATCGAATACGAAATCGATATTTGACATTATTTCATATTCTAAAAACGTATGAATGGAAAGTACCGGACTCTTCTCGCTCTCGTTTTCAAGGCTATCGGTATATTTTGTTTCTTGATAACTTGGGCCGACGGTTAAATCCCATAAAGCAACAGGACTATCAATAATATGGTATCCCAACGATGAACCCAGGGTGTTTCTTGATTCTATGTTTTGAATTTCATCTTGGAACAATTTAAGATCGACAACACGAAAGAATATTTTTTCAGAGTAAAGCCAATCGTAAGTGTTATTAAAGCGACTACTATTTGCATTAATAACATCTGGAGCGCCTTCTTCTTCGAGTACAGAGTAGTTAAAAAGATAATCGAACTTTAAACGAGAAGCGGATGTTCTTCTTTGCATTGTTGCGGATAATGTGAGAGCTTTTTGTCCAACGTTACCTTGGAGGAAATTGAGGCCTAAACTGATATTTCCATCCCAAAGCGATAATCGAATTTCAGAAGAGGATGTAAGGTTAAATAATTCAGAAATAGGGTAGGTTAACTCTTTGCCGTCACTTATAATTTTTAATACGCCATCTTGTAATATCACAAAGCCTTCTACAATAGTACCATCTCTTAAACGGATACTTTGGTTGTATCGACTCCTTAATTCTTTAATATCATCCATGTCAAAAGTTTGCATGTTAAACTCTTCACTATCGAACTCTAGCTCATTATCATAAACAGAGATAATGTTTCCTTTAAGCCATTCATTTGATTCTAAAAGAATCCAATCAAACTGGTGTTCAAAAACAGGTGTCGGGTATTCCCATACTTTAATCTTTTCTTCTGTCAGCTGTTTTTTTTCTATTTTTGTTTGAGAGACAGTGGTAAATGCAAAAACCTTACAACTAGCGGTTAAGAACCAAAGGACTAGTAAATATGAAGGGGGGTATAGTTTCACTTAGAATCACTTAAACAGAATAACGAATAATAAAAAAAGTAGGGGCTTGAGGGAAAGAAAACCTCAAAAAAGTAGCTACAATATGTGTTTTTATAAGCAGATTAAAATGAGCTTATATCTTCTTTTTATAAGTAGAAGTTTATATTCAACATAGTTTATCGTAACAAATCTTAACATTAAATCAATTTTTAAAAAAGTACCGGCTATTGAGCTAAACTTAATTATAGAAGGTATTTAGGGGGATTGCTCTTTGCTATTTATTCTGTGGAATTTATGTAGAGACTAAGATTCAACATAAATTAATTTAATAATTAAACATTTAAAAGAGTCGCTAGTGATAAACACAAAAGAATATAACTATTTTCAAATTGACAAACTGCTTGCCACTCTGATTTTTCTAGTGGTGTTTAGCTATGTGCCAACATGTCTCGCGTTCAACGAAACGATGCCAGTAGCGAATAGTATTGATAAATCTGTGCAATCTAAAGGTGACATTAATCATTTTGTATCAAGTGATAAGGTTACATCGCTTTTGGCGGGACCAGATAGTTACATGATGATAATAAATAAAAACAATCATGTGGTTAATAATGGTGTGATGGTGCTTATTCCTGACTGGGAGCAAGCGGTTATTCATCCTAAAGCGTCACATTTTTTACAGAATATTTTCCCTCAAAATGGTTGGACGACGATTGCTGTTTTACCGCCGAATAAACCCAAAAATTACCCATCGATGGCATTAGATAAGAAGCAACAAATAGAAGAGAATGAAGTGGCTTTATCCTTATATACAAAAAAATTAACGGTGCTTGTACAGGCTATGATAAAAAAAGCGAGAACATACCCCGGAAGTATCTTTATTGTTTCTCAAGGTAACAATGCCATAATCATTGCCGATATACTTGCACTTAATGAAAGATCTGATGAAAGTTTTTCTGTAGATGGGCTTATTCTGTTAAGTAGTTATTTGTATAGTGATGAAAATAATATCAACAAAGTTAATACAGAGTATGCTAACCGATTGGCTCACACTGATTTACCTATTTTAGATTTAGCATTAAAATATGATCATTTAATCGCCCAAACTAAAGCTCAGGAAAGAAAGATATTAGCCAAACGCGAAAGAAAGGTGTTTTATCGACACAGAAAAATTAACAACACGGTCGCCGGAGTTTACCCAGAGAAAGACTTGATTAGTCAAATAAAACGCTGGTTAGTTTCTATCGGTTGGTAGATTTTGATATTTAATTAAAATCTAGCATAATTCGATTATAAAGCTTTATTTTAATTTTTTCGTAATAAGGTCGTATGCAGCTTGTATGTCTTGAGTTTTTTGTTTGGCATCCTCCATCATTTCAGGAGGTAAGCCTTTGGCAATTAACTTGTCCGGATGATGTTGGGACATTAATTTTCGATAAGACTTTTTGATTATAGCTAATGAATCGCCTTCGCTAACTCCTAATACCTTATAGGCATTCGCTAACTGTGAAGCACTAGCAGGCCTTGAACTGCCGTATTGCTGGTGATGACCTGATTGATGAAATGACTCGCTCGCGATAATTATCTCAAGTAAATTATCTAACTCACTTGTAGAGAAACCGAGTAATTTAGCTATTTTATGCAATACAGAGCGTTCTTCCTTATCAAGACCGCCATCTGAAAAAGCGACCTGAATTTGAATCTCCATAAACATACGTAATAAGTCATGTCGGTTACTACATGTTCTTCTGAATTTTTTAAGTCTGTTATTTAGTGGAAAACCTAATGCTTTTCCTTCTTTAAAAGCGTCTTGAGCTTGTTTTCTCATTTGGCTATTTAAGCCGAGTTTATCCATGTAAGCACTCGCAAAAGCTATTTCATGATTTGTTACTTTACCTTTTGCTTTTGCAACATGCCCCATCACAGAAAATGTCGTGTAAAAGAAGATAGCTTGACGAGAAGCTTCATCGATATTCTTGCCGGCTAAACCATTAAAATCTAAACCTAGACCTTTATCAAAGCGATGACCTAACCATGCACCAATTAAAGCGCCGAATACATTTTTACTTAGCATAAAGCCAAATAAAAAACCTAAAAACTTTCCCCAAATGCGCATGCGTATACCTAAAATGTAATAAAAGATGTAATTAAAGCAACCAACTCAGCCTATCATATATAAAAACTTTGCTATGATAACCGAAATAACTACCCAGCGAGCTTATTTACTATTAAAATATCATGATATACATCTTATAATGTATAAGGCGTGTTATAAAAACAATAATTTTGTTATTTTTTCAGCGGATATTAAATGCCATTTTCTCGATTAAAATTCTTTTTAATACTTGTATTTTTCCAGTCTCAAACTGTGCTGGCTAAAAGTGCTTTCTTCAAAAAAGAGGTTGAACCGTATCCTTTAAGGGCGCAGTGTTTCGTTCCTTCTGTAAATCAAATCACATCAGAAGAAAATAGAATCACAGATAAAACTATTAAAATCACCTCTCAAAACGCCGCGATAAGACAAGATCAATTTACCAACTTCAGTGGTGACGTTACGTTAATTGATAATGTTCAAAAAATATCTGCCGATGAGCTCGCCTTTAATAACCTATCAATGCAAATAAAAGCAACGGGTAATATTAATTATCAAAACGCTACAATCAATATATTCGCCGATTCACTAAATGCAGACAAACAAAATAATTCAACCGAAATGACCTCTGCTTCTTATCAGTTATTTAGTAATCCTGGCCATGGTCGAGCACAAACCCTAACGTTAAGCGAAGGAGAAGGCTTAATGATGGTTAACTCGAGCTATACGACGTGTATTGGTGAAACGCCAGATTGGCAAATAACAATGGATGAGCTTGCTATTACACCTGATGGTAAATATGCACATGCTTACGGTGCTAAAATAAATGTATCTGATGTGCCGATTTTTTATGTTCCCTATTTTGCTTTTCCGTTAACTGATGAAAGAACATCTGGTTTTTTATATCCTAAATTTGGTAGTTCCAATCGATCTGGAGTGGAGATTGAGACCCCTTTCTATTGGAATATCGCGCCGAACATGGATGCTACCATCACCCCACATTATATGTCTAAACGAGGAACACAATTAAATACTGAATTCAGATATCTAACAGAACAGCAACAAGGGGTTATTAACTTAGAATATCTAAATAACGACAAAGACATAAAGGATAATGATGATGCACGTTATTTAGCACGAATAGAGCATATTGGTACTTTCTCTGAAAACTACCGACTTTATATAGATTACACGAATATTAGTGACGACAACTACCTCGTTGATATTGGCAGTAGTCAATACAGCGCCAATGATGCCTATTTGTATCAGGTTGGAGAATTATCGTATTTTAGTGACAGCTGGCAAACCACGTTAAAATTACAAGATTTTGCGGTACTAGGTAACCATGAAGCCAGTTATAAAACACTACCGCAAATTGAGGTTGAAGCTTATCAACCTTTAACTTTCCTATCGGGGCAGTTTGATTTTTACTCAGAATTAAGTAGTTTTAAAACATCAACAAAAAACACCGTTGAAGCTAACAGATTTCATGCTGAAGCAGGTCTAAGTTTTCCTATTCAAACACCAGCTTGGTTTGTAAATTCTGAATTTAAGCTAATGCATACTTACTATCAGCAAGACAATATTGCCCAAGGTAGTAGCTTAGATGAAGAGGTTAGCCGAACTTTACCTAAAGTGCGCATTCATGGTGGTATTAATTTTGATAAGCCCCTTTCATTATTTGGACAAACTTATAAACAAACATTGGAACCACAATTACAGTATTTATATGTAAGAGATATTTACCAAGACAACATTGGCTTATATGATACAACCAATTTACAAGATGATTACGATGGCCTCTTTAGAGACATCCGATTTAGTGGGTTAGATAGAATTGCAGGAGCAAACCAAGTTACCTGGGGTTTAACAACGCGTCTTTTAGACGAGACTAATCTAGAGTTTTTCCGTTTTAGTTTAGGGCAAACAATTTCATTGTCATCAGAGAAAGAACTAAATGATCCTAATAACACAACGCCTAGTAGCTCTTTCATAAAAGAACAAAGATCGGCTGTAGCCGCTGATTTATTTTATCGATTAAATGAACAATGGCAAATTAGCAGTGATATTCAATATAACACCGTTGAAAACTATACAAATAAAAGCCAAGTAAACCTTGATTATCGCTTTGATGACTATCACTCTGTGCAATTAAACCATCGATATACACGAGACGTCTCTGGTAAAAGTCTCGAGCAAGTGTCATTATTAGCAAATATTGCGTTAAATGCTCAATGGGCTTTTGTAGGACGTATAACGCAAGATCTACAATTAAAGCGAAGCTTAGAAACTTATACAGGTTTTCAGTATGAGAGTTGCTGTTGGGCTGTTCGTATCGCGTATCATCGACACATTAACTCCAGTGTAGATGATCCTAATATCAACAATCCTGATCGAGAACAATTCGATAATGGCTTTATGGTGAAATTTATCCTCAAAGGCTTAAGTGGCTCGCAATCATCGATTGGAACCCAAGAGATGTTTAATTCAAGTATATTTGGTTATAAGCAACCTTATTACTTAAAAAACTAACTTGCTTTATGAGCATTATTTTAGAGCGTTTGTGGAAGCAGAAATTAATTCAACAATTAAGAATATAAAAAATATATGAAAAATACATTTAAATACATTGCACTATCTAGCTCTCTTTTGATGAGTTCTTTATTTACCGTTAACACGTATGCTGCAGAAGAGCTACTTGATCGTGTTGCAGCCATTGTTAATAGCGGTGTTGTTTTAGAATCAGAAGTTAACGATTTATTAAAGAGCATAAAAGCTCAAGCAGAAAAGAATAACCAAGCACTACCTTCTGATAAAGCACTTCGCACTCAGGTTATGGATAAACTCATCAGCGACTCGCTGGTTATGCAAATCGGTGAGCGAATGGGTGTACAGGTTAGTGATGCGCAATTAGATCAAACCATTTCAAATATGGCGCAAGAAAGTAACTTAACGTTGGCTCAATTTAGAGCGGGAATCGTTGCAAGTGGCACAAACTACGAAAAATACCGTGAAAGTGTTCGTACTGAAATTATCTCTGGAGAAGTGCAAAGAAATAGTGTTAGACGTCGTATTTTTGTTTCAGCGCAAGAAGTTGATAATTTAATTGAGGTTATGAAAGAGCAAAGCGAAGATGCTGTGGAATATCATTTAGGTCATATCCTTATCGAATTTCCAACCAACGCGACTCAACAAGATATGACCGCGACAAAAGAACGAGCAGATAAAGTTGTTGAGTTATTAAATAATGGTTCAGACTTCACAAAAATAGCTATTGCTTCATCGGGTGGACCAAATGCTTTACAAGGAGGAGATCTTGGTTGGAAAGGCATAAACGAAATGCCGACCTTATTCTCGGAACTTGTCGATGGTGAAAACAAAGGGACTATTGTTGGTCCTGTAAGAACTGGTTTGGGTTTTAGCATTTTAAAAGTAATAGATATTCGTGGTAAAGAAGTGGTTGAAGTAGAGGAAGTAAAAGCTGCTCATATCTTAATTAAACCAACCATTATTTTAAGCGAAGAAAAAGCACAGCAAAAATTAAATGGTATCCTTGAAGATATCAAAGCAGGTAAAATGACATTCGCTGAAGCAGCAAAAGAATTTTCAGAAGGCCCTACCTCTGTTCGAGGTGGAGATCTAGGTTGGGCTGATCCTAAGTCATACGATCCAGCTTTCACTAAAGCGTTAGCTGACCTTAAAGTTGGCGAGTACCACAAACCATTTCGTTCATCATTTGGTTGGCATATTGCCGTATTAAACGATAGACGCATGGTAGATGCAACGTCACAAATGAACCAACAGCGAGCGTATCAAATTCTTCATAATCGTAAATACGGTATAGAGAGTACTCGTTGGTTAAAAGAAACCCGTGAAGAAGCTTATATTGAAATCTTCCCACAGGATAAAAAATAATGACTAAGCGCATAGCCATAACAGCTGGAGAGCCTGCTGGTATAGGTCCAGATCTTGTCGTGGCTATGGCGCAGCAAGCATGGCCAGTGGAGATTATCGTGGTTGTTTCTAAACAGCTTATGCTTGAAAGGGCTGAGCAATTAGGACTATCACTTACTTTAATCGACTATGATCAAAGTAAAACGCCTGCTCCTCAAAAGGCTGGTACGTTAACCGTATTAAATATTGATTTACCAGATACTTGTGTACCTGGTGAATTAAATACTCAAAATGGCAGCTACGTTGTTGATACATTGAAAGTTGTTAGCGATAAAAACATATCTGGTGAATTTGACGCAGTCGTAACCGGTCCAGTTCATAAAGGCTTAATCAACCAAGCAGGTATAGCATTTAGCGGTCATACAGAGTACTTTGCTAATCAAGCTAACTGCACTGATGTTGTCATGATGTTAGCAACAGAAGGGTTACGTGTTGCACTTGTAACAACACATATTCCTTTAGCTTATGTTTCTAAAGCGATAACACACGAACGGTTATTGAAAATTTCTCGTATCGTACATACTGATCTCAAAGAAAAATTTGGCATTGAATCACCTAAAATTTACGCTTGTGGGTTAAATCCTCACGCTGGAGAAGACGGGCATTTAGGGCGTGAAGAAATTGATGTGCTAGAGCCTGCCTTTAACGTATTAATAGAAGAAGGTATCAATATTATTGGACCTTTACCTGCTGACACTATTTTTCAAGAAAAATATCTACAAGAAGCTGATGTCATTTTAGCCATGTATCATGACCAAGGTTTACCCGTATTAAAATATAAAGGATTTGGCTCTTCGGTTAATATTACGCTAGGCTTACCTTATATAAGAACCTCTGTTGACCACGGCACTGCACTAGAACTTGCTGGTAAAGGGACTGCAGATATGGGTAGCATGCTTGAAGCAATGAACAGTGCGATAAGTTTAGCGAACACCAAGTAGCGCCACATAATTTAACTTCCTCAAGAAGTTAATAACTTTTAAACTGTTTTAACGTGTACAGCATCGTTAAAGCGGATGCTTTCACTTAAGATAATTACCAAAACTTATGAACAATAAAATGCATTTAGGTCACCAAGCTAAAAAACGCTTTGGTCAAAACTTCCTTTATAATGAAATAGTTATTAGCGATATTGTTGACGCTATTAACCCTGAGCCAGGTGAAAACCTTGTAGAAATAGGCCCAGGTTTAGGTGCATTAACCGAACCTACCGTTGACAGAGCGGGTAAAATTTCCGTGGTAGAGTTGGACAGAGATTTAGCTAAAAGATTAAAAGAACATCCATTTTTATCGCCTAGTTTGACAATATATGAGACTGATGCGTTAAAGTTTAACTTTGCTGAACTGTCAACGCCTGAAAATCCGCTTCGTATTTTTGGTAATTTACCTTACAACATTTCTACGCCGTTAATTTTTCATTTGTTAACATTTAAAGATAAAGTGAAAGATATGCACTTTATGCTACAAAAAGAAGTTGTAGATCGCATGGCAGCAAGTCCAGACTGCAAAGCTTATGGTCGTTTATCTATCATGACTCAGTACCAATGCCAAGTTATGCCTGTTATGGAAATAGGACCAGAAGCTTTCAAGCCACCTCCGAAAGTAGACTCGGCTATTGTAAGATTAATCCCTCATAAAGAGATTAAAAACCCAGTTAAAGAATTAGCATCGCTAAATACTGTTTGTTTAACTGCTTTTAATCAGCGCAGAAAAACAATTCGTAATAGCTTCAAAAAACTGATTAATGTAGATGAAATAGAAAAACTGGGTATTGACGTAAATTTACGCCCTGAAAACTTGACGTTAGATGACTACATTCTGCTAGCTAATTACATTACAGATAACCCAGTTAAAAATAACGAACAGGAAGAAAGCAAACTTTCTCGTAAAGAAATACGTATAGCGAAACAAAAAGCAGCTAGCCAAGCTGAAAACCAAGCAAATAATACATCAAACTCATAAAGCGTCAGAAAGGGATACACAATGGCCACCTATCTTGTTGGTGATATTCAAGGCTGTTATATCGAACTGAAAGCATTGCTCGAACAAGTTAACTTTAACAAAGAGAGCGATATACTTTATTTAGCCGGCGACCTTGTTGCCCGAGGTGAAGACTCGCTTAATACACTTCGTTTTGTTAAATCTCTTGGAGCAAGTGCTAAAGTGGTGCTAGGTAATCACGATTTACACCTGTTGGCGATTCATGCAGGTTTACGTAAAGCCAAAGCATCTGATAAATTCGATTCACTCCTTAGTGCTCCTGACGTTGAAGAACTTATTGACTGGTTAGCGACTAAGCCACTGATCGAAAAAATTACGTGTAATCTAATTTCTGTAAATGATGAGCAAGCCGAGGGTTACATGAGCCATGCCGGTTGTTGCCCTCAATGGGACTTAGCAACAGCACTAGAGCAAGCAAATAGCGCCCAACAAAACATTAGCTCGACAGACCGTCATTACTGGCTGAAAAACATGTATGGTGAAGAACCTAACAACTGGCAAGATGCTAATTCAGACATTGAAAAATTTAGGTATACGATTAATGCTTGTACTCGAATGCGATACTGTTTCCAGGATGGTTCATTAGAATTTAAAGTCAAAGAATCTCCAGAAGAAGTTGCCAAACAGCATAAAAACGCTATTGTACCTTGGTTTTCTCTTTCCAAAACAATAACTAAAACCCCTTGGGTGTTTGGTCATTGGGCATCTTTGATGGGCGTATGCCCACAAAAAAATGCTTACGCCTTAGATACAGGCTGTGTATGGGGTGGACATCTAACTATGCTTCGTTGGCATGATAAAAAAGTGTTTACGCAAGCAAAGTTCTAAAGCAACCTGTGTTGAGTAAGGTAAAGACAC
>CAWVWK010000033.1:0-20009 GCA_963933725.1 uncultured Colwellia sp. | reverse complement strand
TTAAAACAATTAAACTATGCCTTAGCGGTAGAAAAAACATTACACTTTAAAAAAGCAGCACAATTGTGTCATGTGTCACAATCGGCGCTCAGTACTGCCATTAATGAGCTTGAAAAGCAGCTAGGTATTCTTGTTTTTGAAAGAAATAATAAACAGGTTCTTGTTACTAGCGATGGTAAAAAAATATTAGATAAGGCGAAAACAATTAAGCTTGAAGTCGATGAGTTACTACAGCTATCACAAGTTAATAAATCACCTTTATCAGCACCGATGACTATTGGAGTCATACCAACTATTGGTCCATACTTTTTACCCAAAGTTTTACCTGAAGTTCGCAGTAACTATCCAGATTTTAAGCTTAAAATTATTGAAGAGCAATCGCATGTTTTAGTTGAAAAAGTTAAATTAGGTGAGATAGACGCTGCCATATTAGCACTTCCTTATAATATCGACGGGTTAATGCATTTTGACTTTTGGCAAGAAGACTTTTATTGGGTATGCCATAAGGATGACAGTCCAAGTAAAGTTAAAGAGATAACACATACTGAATTAGCCATTGAAAAATTAATGTTGCTTAAGGAAGGGCACTGCCTAAAAGATCATGCACTAGCGGCATGTCAGCTAAAGAATAAAGAACCTTCAGATTTTGATTCAGCGAGTTTACATACTTTAGTGCAAATGGTCGCAGGAAAACTAGGTAGCACCTTAGTACCGCAAATGGCGTTGGATCAATTAATACATAACGCGTCTGAATTAAGAGCCATTCATTTAAACGAACCAGGCCCACATCGAGTAATAGCCTTTGTTAGCAGACCTAACTACGTCAGAACAGATGAGTTAATGTTATTGAACAAAATTTTTACTGAGCAATTATCAAACTCAATTAAAAATAAAACTAGATGTTTATAGTAATCAATCTATTTATTACGGACAGTGATAAACAGTCCTTGGCCTTTTAAAGTTCGAGAACTTATTTCCTGCATCGATACTACATTTGGAGAAACTTTTACTTCAGCTAAAATATCATCATGTAGTAACCGATTAGAAAAGAATAAAGGTTATGTGCGTATTGAGAAATCAGAATCGACTTGGCAATGAGTTGATATAGAGGAGGGTGGTACAAAAATTTATTATAAAACCTGGATAGATCCAGAAGGTTATGTCCCAGCTTTTATATTCAATAATAAACTCAAGAAAAAACAACCAAGCTGATTTAAAGCGTTTAAGTGACTTAATCGAAAAAAGCTCATTAACCGATTTTTCTTATTAGTTTCCTTCATGAAGCGCTATGATTTTTAGATAGATTTTTATAAATATAAATATAAATATAAATAGGAATGACCATGACAGAACAAACTTACACACCTGAATCCGTATGGCAGTGGGATCAAGGAAATGGCGGAAAATTTGCAAATATAAATAGGCCTACATCGGGTGCAACACACGAAAAACCACTTGTTCAAGGGAAGCATCCGTTGCAGCTTCACTCGTTAGCAACGCCTAATGGTGTGAAAGTAACCATTATGTTAGAAGAACTCGTTGAACTAGGCATAACAGAGGCCGAATATGATGCTTACACGGTAGATATTATGTCTGGGGAGCAATTTAGTAGTGGCTTTGTTGATATTAACCCTAACTCTAAAATTCCAGCGCTTACAGATACAACTACAGCTCCTGCAACTCGTGTCTTTGAGTCAGGGTCAATTCTTGTCTATTTAGCCGAAAAATTTAATGTATTTTTATCTACTACTCAACCAGAAAAAACCGAAACAATGTCTTGGCTGTTTTGGCAAATGGGTTCAGCTCCAATACTTGGAGGTGGTTTTGGGCATTTTTATGCTTATGCGCCTGAAAAATATAAATACCCCATAGATAGATACACCATGGAAGTTAAGCGTCAACTCGATGTATTAGATAAACAACTTAGCAACAATAAATATATTGCCGGAGATGAATATAGCATTGCTGATATGGCTATTTGGCCTTGGTATGGTGCATTAGTAAGAAATGAGGTTTACGAAGCTGCCGAGTTCTTACAAGCGCACACTTATAAAAATGTCATTCGCTGGGCTGATGAAATTGCACAACGTCCTGCCGTTAAGCGCGGTCGTATTGTAAATAAAACCTGGGGTGATGAACATCAACAGTTAGCAGAACGACATAGTAGTGAAGACTTTAAAGGAAAAGTTTAAACGGACATTATAAGTAAAAGCACAAATTAATTTCATAAAGGCGATTAGATTCACCTTGTTCTAATTTTATTTTGTTGCTTTTAAAATTTCAAAGTCTGCTGTTACTTCATCTAACTTTGTTTGAAGTATCAGTGATTTTTTCATTATCTCTTTTACTTGAACTTTAGCTTTCTTTTCATTTGCTTTTGACAGAGCTATTTCTTTTTGAAGAGACTCAAGCACTAAAACAAGTTGCTCAATATCATTATGCTTAATTGATTCACTAAGTGGATCATTTTGCTCTCTGTCTACCTTATCTACATACTCTCTTGAAGATTTTACAAAGGATTTAAAACTGAATTGGAACACAAAAAATACTATTGTTAAACCAAGTACTAGGATATATTGGAAACTATTTTCTAATACAATCGCTGTATGAATCCGTTCAAAAATACCACCTGAAACAGCCCCGATGTTTAACAAAAACTGATGATGCCATAATAACCAAAATAATACATATACACCTAAAAATGTAGGTAAAGATCGTGGGTTTTCCACAACATTTAAAAATGACCTTAAAAACATAACAATTCCTTTTGACTCGCAGCTAATGAAAACAATTCAAGGCGAGAGTAATAACACTTTAAACAATGATTACATAAGTATACAAGTTATAATTAGGTAGTTAAAGTTTCAATTGCCAAACACTAAGCTCACATTGAGTGATTGATAAATGTCGTTGATTTTGTTTTATCGCTCTCATTAAGGGTAATCTTTTTATTAGCTTAAAATGCTTTGACAATTGGTTTGATAAGCCGTCAATACCACTAACATTTTCACCATTAACTTTTATCCCACTTAGCCATTTATCCTTTTTAGTCGTTGCTTCAGTGAAATGATAATCAGAGACAATAATAAGCAAACCATTATTGTTTAGTCTTTGTTTTACATCTTGTAAAAACTTACCGGGATCATAACTTTCTTCAACAGCATGTTGAGCCAGAATGACATCGTAACCTGTAAATATTGCTTTTAAGTTGCTTGCATCACCTTGAGAAAACTTAACCTTAGCTGCATGCGCTAAAAGCGTTGAATTAAGTCCTTCGGCTTGATTGGATGAGATGTTTTTCAATAAAATTTCTTTGTGTTCAACGATATCTCCTTCCTTTTCCATTACATATTTTACTAGATTGTTATGTTGCAGTTGAACGCCATGCTGTATTAATGACGCGGAAAAGTCTACGGCATCAATCTGCTCAAAATAGGGAGATAATTCAAAAGCACATCGACCAACACTACAGCCTATATTAAGTAATTTACGATGCAGATTTGATGTTGGATTTTGCAAATTAGCTTGATGCTCTTCAAAAGCGTCTTTAACGGCAAAGGCTAGTTGTTTTGGATAGTTTTGATAATCAGGCAGATCTTCACCATAATGGCTTTCTAATTGTACGCAAATGTTGGTGTTCGTTTCATAGGGAGTTACTTCAATAGCAGGGATATCAGCTGTGTTGGCTTTAATCGTTCTAAATCCAGCATGCTGCGTGAAGTGACGCCTAAAGGCATATCGAGAATGTTTTATCGCCTCATTACCAGTAGAAATCCATGAACCTCCTTTAATCAAATTATGTCTACCGTCAAAAGTCGGCGTGGAAAAATCATCGTATAATGGGTGTACTTCAAAACCATTAAATCCATCAATAGGCGATTCGGTCCATTGCCATACATTACCAATAATATCGAAAAACCCTTCGCTTTCAAATTGATCAACAGGACCCGAAGAAGCAGAGTACTCTAAATTAATATTACCTGGGGCTTTTGTCCAATCAACCAGATCTGTTGATATTTTATTTCTTAAACAGTACCACTCCGCTTCAGTAGGAAGCCGAATAATGTCGCCTGTCGATTCTGAAAGCCAATTACAATAAGCTTTTGCCTCGAGGTAATTTACTTCTGCAGGCCAATTTAAAGGTAAAGGTATTTCTTCAACTAAATTACGTTGAAAGTAACCATTTGAACTCTTTGCATTCTGTGCTTTGAGTAACCAAAATCTTGGCATGCTTGACTTGGTATAAGCTAACCAGTTTTTTCCTTCTTCATTCCAATATTGCGTTTTTTTATAACCATCATGCTCTACAAACTTAAGAAATTCACCATTTGAAATAAGAAATTTTGATGCGGCAAAAGGTTGAACTTTTATAACGGCTTCGCCATATTCATTATCCCAGCCATATGTTTCATCGTGCAGTGGTTTCCCTAACGTAATGACTTGCCCATTAACCGCAACAAACTGATTAATAGGTGCTTTATCATAAGAGCGACAAGCTAGCCATTCATTATTTTGTGATAAGTATTGTAACGGTAACATGCGAATGATTACTGATGATGTTTCTAAGTGAATTCGCTCGTGCTCGCAACCCATTAATATAATCCATGCTAATGAGTCTTTTTTAATAGGTAGAGATAATGGCATTGTATCGATAAGATTACGTACAAGGTTAGCAACCTGGCCTCTATAATGCCTAACTTCCTCAATAGTTGGCCAATCGTAATGATCTGAATTCAAGTCATCCCAACTCATTTCATCTACACCAACAGCACAAATAGCCTCAAGCTTTTCATTTAATCTATTGGAGATATATTTCCCTAAAATAAGTTTATTAATAAAAAAAGTAGCGGTATGCCCAAAGTAAAAAACAAGAGGATGACGAAGTGGTTCTGGTTTTAAATAATATGCTTCATCGGTATTAATCAAAGAGAATAATGATTCATATGTTGCCCAAGTTTTTTCAAAATATGTCTTCAGTTCTCTTCTTTTTTCTACAGAACTGTTACCGGTTAATTTTGGTGTTTTTAATTGAGTTATAGTCATAATTAGTTAAACTTATTTTTTATTTGAAGCCATTCGCCTGATTAATAAATAATATCTTGGTATTGTTGGTATTGGGCGAGGATTATTTTTTTTAATTTATTGCCTGCCATTAAAGGTAATTCTTCATATTGTTTAAATTGTAGTGGATGAAATTCACTTGAGATATAGTTCGATTGTATTTTATTAATGTTATTTTCGAACCAATTACTCCTTTTAAAAAGCTCAATCGCGCCTAGGGCATCACTAGTCGATGCTAGAGAGTTTGGTAAAGAGATAGAACTGGGTTGGTGTATCAAAGGCTTTGCTTGGGTGAAATTTTCTAACGCTTCAATGATATTGAGTAAAGCAAAAATAACATTTACATAAGGGCAGTAAGCTAAACTTGAAGCGCCTAAGCGGTGTTCTATTCTTGCCGTTTCTTTCCATCGAGATTCAAAAAGTAAATCGTCGTTGTGCCTATCGACTAATAAGGTTTTTCGCCCCATTGCTTGGTTATGTTTCCCAAGCTTTTTGTATAAGGCAATGCTGCCTTGATGACCACCAGATATATCGACAGGAGAGCATAATTCATCTGCTAGGCCATATTGAGTCTTTAGTGCCAACCGCTCAAAAGCTTCTTCTTCAGGCAGATATAATAGACAACATGATAGACTTGAACTTAAGAAAGCTTGTTGCAGGTAATCACCGAATGCAGTTTCCGCCACCATATTTTCATTCTGATTGTTTAGAATACTTACATTAATTTGAATGGCGTTAGGAATATGAACAGCCCTTTGTTCTCCAGAAAAAACATTCTGGCACCTATCACCTAGCTTAGCTCGGTCGCCAGACCACACAACAGGTTTAATGAGTGTTTTACTAATGCCTTGCTTGAGAAAGATAGCAGGTAAGTTTTTCAGGATGAAAGCAAGGTTTTCAGCTTCTTTTAAAGGTGATTGTCCGTTAAATTTAGAGACGTACTCCCATTGATTTGTCCAATACTCAGGGACTAATTCACCATCAATATGATGAGAGAAAAGGAGAGAATTAACCGCTTCAAAGTTTAATGTTGCCACGTTATCTTTATTATTTGATGCGTAACATCCCTCTAATTCAAAGTGAATTACAGGGCGAAACCCTAGCAATTTAATGTGGGCTTGCAAGAACTGTATTATATTTTTTTGAAGCAATTTTTCCATACTTATACTTTGAAGGGATCCTAAAAATTACTGAGTATGCTCAAAAGGGCTTAACCTAACCTTATGTTTTAATCTGTAAAAGTTAAATTACCCTGATAATAACATAACATAACATAGCATAACATAGCGTATAAGCTTACTAAGTCATTTTTGGATATTTAAATAAGAGGTCATTTAAGCTTGAATTATAATCACTTCAACGTTAAAGCTAAATATCGCAATAAACACGTAAGAATAACAAAGAACTAAATGAATATATTTGCAACTAATTTTCATTCAATGGTTGACAAAGTAGGGTAATTAAAAGACTATATAGCCATCTAAACGTCTAACAGAGTTAAAGAAGAGATATTTTGACAACGCAATCAGAGTTGAGAACTAGATATAATGACATTAACCGAGGTGTTTACTTTATAGGGACAACACCCCCTAAAAGTGATACATCTCTTGAAAAAGTATCTGAAATAGCCAATAAATTGCTTGAACGTGTTAACGATATCGATTTTGACGGTTTGATTGTTTATGACATTCAAGATGAAAATTCACGTATTAAAAAAACAAGACCTTTTCCTTTTAAGTCTACGCATGACTCGAGTTTTTATTCTTTTTTATTAAATAAAAAGTCAAGTAGACCCGTCATTACTTATAAAAGTGTTGCTCAATCTAATAGTGATGCATTTAACGAGTGGGCAAATGAAGCATGGAATAAATATGGGGTAAAAGATGTGGTACTTGTGGGTAGCCCGTCTAAGGAAAATGACATTTCATTGCCTTTATCTAGTGCTTATCAAACCTTGGTAAATAATGAGAATGACTTCTTTATTGGTGGTGTTACTATTGCAGAGAGGCATGCCAATAAAGGCAATGAGCATAAACGCTTAATTGAAAAGCATGAGCAAGGTTGTAACTTTTTTGTATCTCAAGCTATCTACAATCCTCAAGCCACAATCGACTTGTTAACTCGATACGCAATTGAATGTAAGAAACAAAATTTACCACCACAGCGTTTAATTCTCACATTTTCTCCTTGCGGTAGCGAAAAAACATTGGAATTTATTGAATGGTTGGGCGTAAATGTACCAGAGGCAACTCGCTTAAGAATCCTGAATGCTGAGAACCCTCTGCATGAATCTATTCAAAATTGTGTAAAAAGCCTACAACAGATTTTAGATGCGGTCTTACCTTACGATTTACCGCTTGGTTTAAACATTGAAAGTTTAACAAATCGTAAAGAAGAAATAGATGGTTCTATTTTATTGTATAAACTATTAAGATCAGAAATGGATAATTTTTTAGCAAAGAAAGAACTGGCTAAATTCGCTAAGCAAGCTTAATAAACTTGCTTGCTATTGAACTGGCATAAAAGCTAGGTTAAACCGCAAGTTAAAAAAATAACTTAAAATACACGTTTAGGGTTTTGTTTTACTGATTTACCATCACGTAGAATAAAACCCAACTTTTGAAAAAACATCATAATCATTTCGAATTCTTTTTCGCTTCGCCATTCAACCCCTAGCGCCTTTAAACCGTTTCCAATGTTGGTCGCATTGAGTTTTTGTATTTCAACGAAGTTCTTTGGAAATAACGCCTTAACTTTTTCTTCATTTTTGACAAGCCAAGCTTGGTTGGCAAGTGTTTTTTCAATCGTCATATATAGCTACTTATGGTTAATCACAGACATTATTTAAGGCAATTTCAGCCATTTTCATAGCGCCTTCGAATGATTTGGCGCCGGCGATAAATAAACCATTGTGACAAAACATTGCATCATTCACTCCAGTCACCTTTTGCAACGCATCATCTGATAGCCCCGCCCAAGTTTTTGGTAGGGCTTTTCTGTCATCAAAAGAGCCAGGCACAACTGGGATTGTTTGTATTTGCCATTGACCTGTTGCAGAAGGATACAAAATAAATAGCGCATCCTTAGCTAGCTCATGAACTGCTTGTTTCCATGGAGCGTAATGCTTTAAAACAATTAATGCAGGGTTTTCAGCTTTCGAAATGGCATTAACAACGATATCTTTGGCAAGAAGCTGGCTCTCTGCTTGTTGAATGCATCGAGATAAAATTTTACTAGCAAAAATAACTGCTTCATCAAAATATTTATCAAAGTCGCTGCTTTCAGACCAAGTAGGGTTAAACATAGATATAGTGCGGCTAAGACTAACTCCCTCATAAATACCATCTACATAACCGCAATCTATGGCATCAATTGAAGAGACAAGGTCGCCGTCAACCATTTCTGCTAAGACTTGATTATTATTACATAGTTCAAGGCCGTATTTTTTCCAAATTAAGCCAAAAGAAGAGTAGGGGACACCATTATCTCGTTGCCCAGCTCCGCCACGTTGGTGATGGTCAAAACGGTCTGTTTCAGCAGTGTACTCTCCACCTACATCAACAACAATATCAGCTTTCCTGATAACACTAAGGTCTCTTGTTCTTATTAAGGATAAATTGGTGAATAAACATTTTAATGCTGCGATACTAAATACATCATCGGCATGAAAATTACCGTTATGAGTTACTACTGTTTTAATTTTCATTAAGGGGTGCTCATTAGAAGTTAACCATGAGGAAAGGTTAATTGGAAAGCTTACAGGGCTCTTATGCTGATTATATTTTATTTTTGATCAAATTTATACGAAAAACAGGACGAAGAATAAGCCAGACTTAAGCGGGCATTGCTTTTTCAAGGATGTAATTTCTGCGGTGCATTACAGCCTGAATTTGTCTTCTGCTCAGAAATTCTCTAAGCTCACGTGTTAAGTTTTTGTTGGTCAGAGAAGCCAAGTAAAACTACATAAAGAGGCTGTAAAAAAAATTGATGAGTGTTTGGCTTTAAAGAAATAAACGGTGCTTATTATCATATAAAAGCAGGTCAAATTTTATTTGATAAAATGAAGTCAAGCAAGGCTTTGCCTGATGCACATTTCGAGTTTAAAGGGTTGGCTAATCATTAATAAAGGTAATTAAATAATGGGTTGCTCTGAAAGCTTAAACACAATGTTTTTAGCTTTATCCTTATTAAGTTATAGATATTTATACTGTAACTATCATTTTAGACTTAATCCCCAAAAAGGATAATTTCTAAATTCACCCTTTTTATAAAGCTCACTTAAGGTTGCCTCGAGATAGAAAATAACGAGGTAACTTTAAGATTATATTTTGTTCAATAGTAAATTACTGTATAATGCGCGCCCTTATACCAAGTACACTTATTTAATGAAACGGGTATTAGTATTTTGAGCCTTGTTGTTGCTCTCTAGGTTATGGGTCTACTTAGCTTAAATGTATGTAGATTTACGGTCTGGTTAACTGCTTACAAAGCATCATCTATAACTTGTTTGAACGCCTAGGAAAATCTTTTGATCTCTACATCTAATATCACAATGCAATTTGGCGCAGAGCCTTTATTTGAAAATATATCGGCCAAATTTGGTAACGGTAACCGTTACGGCTTAATTGGCGCAAATGGCTGTGGCAAGTCTACTTTTATGAAAATTCTTAGCGGAGACTTAGCGCCTAGCTCAGGTAATGTTTCTGTAACGCCAGGCAATAAAGTCAGTACGTTAGGTCAGGATCAATTCGCTTTTGAAGAATTTAGCGTAATCGATACGGTTATTATGGGCGACATGGCGTTATGGAATGTTAAACAAGAACGTGATGCTATTTATGCTCAAGCGGAAATGAGTGAAGAAGATGGCATGCGTGCTGGTGAACTTGAAAGTGAGTTCGCTGAAATGGATGGCTACACTGCAGAAAGTAGAGCGGGAGAAATACTCCTAGAAGCAGGTATTGAAGAATCTTTTCATTTTGGATCAATGCAACAAGTTGCACCGGGTTGGAAACTTCGTGTTTTACTAGCACAAGCGCTTTTTGCAAACCCAGATATTCTATTACTTGATGAACCAACCAACAACCTTGATATTCACACTATTTCTTGGCTAGAAGGCGAGTTAAATAAACGTAAGTGCACCATGATAATTATTTCCCATGACAGACACTTCCTTAACTCGGTTTGTACTCATATGGCGGATATTGATTACGGTGAACTGCGCATATACCCTGGTAACTACGAGTTCTTCCTTGAACAATCAGCTTTATTACGCGAACAATTATTGTCTGGAAATGCTAAGAAAGCAGAAGAAATTGCAGAGCTACAAGACTTTGTAAATCGCTTTGGCGCTAATGCATCGAAAGCAAAACAAGCCAGCTCTCGAGCTAAAAAAATGGATAAAATTAAGCTTGATGAAGTGAAATCGTCTAGCCGAATCACACCTAAAATTGCTTTTGCTCCAGGTAAAAAAATGCACCGCCAAGCCCTAGAACTTGAAGGCTTAGGTCACGGTTTTGACGGCGAAATGTTATTTCAAAAAGGTGATTTATTATTAGAAGCGGGCGCTAAACTTGCCATAATTGGCGAAAACGGCGTAGGTAAAACGACCTTTTTACGTTGTTTGATGAACGAATTAAAGCATTTAGAAGGTGTAGTTAAGTGGTCCGAAAATGCCTCTATTGGTTATTGCCCACAAGATAGCGGTTCATTTTTTGACAACGACTTAACGCTAATGGACTGGATGTCGCAATGGCGTAGACCTTGCCATAATGATTTAAGTGTTCGCGGTATGTTAGGACGCCTGCTCTTTACAGATGATGATGCGAATAAAAAAGCCAAGAACTGCTCTGGTGGTGAGAAAAACCGTTTATTGTTTGGTATGTTAATGATGAATGATATTAACGTACTTATTATGGATGAACCAACGAACCACATGGATATTGAAGCAATAGACGCATTAAACAATGCGTTAAAAGATTTTGAAGGTACTTTAATTTTTGTTAGCCATGACCGTGAATTTGTATCGAGTTTAGCAACACGTATTATCGATATTAAAGAGAAATCTTTAGTGAACTTTAAAGGTTCACTGGATGAGTATTTATCAAGCCAAGAAACGGCTAAGCAAGTAGCTTAATTCTCATATGAAGTTCAGGTTGTTATGCACAATCTGAACTTACCTACCTTAAAAGCAGCAAACAGCCTTAGTGTCATCTATCTAACTAACATGAACTCAGTTTAATAGGTAACTTAACTAACCTTTGAAGCAAAGCTTGCCGATATCATTGTCTTAGGAACATGCTTATTCAACTCTATTTTGAGTAACAATAAGCTTACTATTGCCTGTATACAAACCGTTGTTACTGATACATACCATAAGTGTTCTATTGCAAAGTCTGATTGCTTCGATAACCAAATAGCAGGCACAATAAATGCCATTAACCTTGTTGCAGTACTTATTAATGCCGGTATTGTATTACCAAGTGCTTGAAACATCCCTGAGCAAGTAAAGACAAGACCAGAAGGGATATAGTTAAAACATATAATTTTAAGAAAAATGGTACTGATCAGTAAAACACCCTTATTGTCAGTAATTATCAGTAACATTGATTCAGATTGAGTCATGCAAAGTAGTGTCATTATCGCCATAATGGAAACAGTTAAAATGGCAGTCCAGAAAAAGGTTTCTCTTACTCTTTTAAATTGCTTAGCACCAAAGTTTTGACCAGCAACAGCTGGCGCTACAAAAGAAATTGCCATGGCAGGCAAAAAGAGCGATTGCATTACGCGGGTACCCAAACCAAATGCTGCTTGCGCATCTGCGCCAAAAGGCTGGATCAGCCAGTAAATAGATGCCATGTAGGCAAACATTAAGAAGAACTCACCACCAGCGGGTAGGCCAATAGCCAGCAATTTTTTTATTCTTTGCCAGTCAGGCTTCCATAGAGGTAAGCTAACACTCACATATTTTTCAGCCTTAATGAAGTAGTAACAAAGTAAAATCACTGCAAAAACAACAGAAATTGAGCTAGCAAGTCCAGCGCCTGCAATGCCCATTGCGTAATTTGTCCCCAAACCAGAAATTAAAATAGGCGACAAAACAATATTCATAATGGTAGAAAGTATCTGAATTAGCATGGTGGGTTTAACAATGCCGGTACCTCGTAAAGCGGCACTAATTGACACCATAACAAATTGCAAAGCCATACAAGGAATAAACCAATAGAGATAGGTGAGCCCCATCAAAATTGTCTCTGCGTCTTTCGAAATCATATTAAGGTAAGTTTCTGCGCCCAAATAACCAACAAAACACACAATTAATCCGATAATCGTTGCAACCATCATTGATTGATTAAATGTTAGGTTGGCATCGTCTTGCTGTTTTGCGCCAACGGCATGAGAAATAAGTGAGGCAGTACTCACATTAAGAATTTGTGTTAAAGCAAATATTAAAAACATAGCATTAGCCGCAAGGCTCAATCCTGCTAAAGCAGAAGCGCCTAATTTACCGACAAAATATAAATCAACGAGAAAATAAAAAGTTTGGATAAACATACCTATCATCATAGGTAAGGCCATCACGATTAAATGCTTGGGGATTGAGCCTGTCGTTAGATCTTTCATAATAATAGTAAGCTCTTAGGATGATAATAATTTTCACAAGTTAAGAAAGCGCTTCTTTAGTAGGGAAAACTATTTATGTGATATTTTTATATTCGAGAAAAGATTTTCTAGTAACACTAAACAGGGCGCTAAGATAGCCTAAACAACAACACAATGAAACGAAAACTATGTTTTATTTGGTATTAACTAGGTCTTATTGCATCTCGTTAATGGAGGAATTTATTGGATGGTCTTGCTATACTCTGCCCACTTAACTTTATAGAGAATTAATAGAAGAGCCCCATATGAGTGAATCAAATAGTACATTGCAAAAATTTCTATCTGCGGTAAAGCCTAGCCAAGTGGTTTGGGCCTTACAAGATAAAGCCAGTGAAGATTGGGTAGTACTCGATTCACCTAATTTTGAAGACACCGATGCAATGCCTTTATGGTCGAGTGAAGCGTTAGCAAACCAACATTGTGTTGAAGAATGGAGTGACTATATTGCTTGTGAGATAACCGTTGCAGACTGGCTTGAGTTTTGGCTTGAAGACTTAAAAGAAGATAATGTTGTAATTGGTATTAACTGGCCTGAGACTGGTGATTGTGTTGAGTTAGAACTCAATGAATTTACACAAGCAATAGCCTCTATAGAAACACTTTAACGATAATATTGTTAATTGTCGCCTGTAGGTAAATGCTTACTTACATTCTTTTGTAGACTGGTCCTAGTCATTATTATTTTGGAAAAAACGTATGCGAGTCGCTGTTGCTCAATTTGCAACTTCTTTTAATGTAGAAGAAAACTTAACAACTTGTTTACGCATTATAGAGGAAGTCGCTACTCGTACTCCGCAGTTGATTATTCTTCCTGAATTTTGCAATACACTACCTAACCCTAAAAACCATCAGCATGCATGGGATTGTTCATTAAGTATAGGTAGTGATTTCCTTAAAAAAATTGCTCAAAAAGCTAGCAAGCATCAATGTTATATTTTGATTAATGTCACATTACGTGGTGATAAAGATAGAACTGACAAAGCAGCTTCCATTAAATCTCATATCAGTATTACGTCATGCTTGTTTGGACCTTGTGGCACGTTAATTTATCAAAAAAATAAACAAAGATTATCGCCAGAAGAAGCGGTATTTTTTACAGAAGAAAATGAATTTGCAACGTTAGCTAGAGAGAAGGTTGAAATCGACTTTGGTTGTTTAGGTTTATTAAGTGGTGTTGAAGAGTCTAACTTTGAAATACCTCGGTCTTTATCGTTAAAAGGTGCACATTTACTTTGTCAGTCAACAGGCGCATCGTTTTTAGATCAAACAGAGTTGACCCAAATAAATAGAGCGATAGAAAACAATGTTTTTTTTGCTTGTGCAAGTAAAATTCAGCAAGCCCCTGCAAAGCAAGAATATGATTTATTACAAAAGCACTTTTTAGAAACAGAAAATACAACAGATAATAGAGCAGAGGGCTTCGAGGAAAATGAAACCTTTCAACAAGAGGTGCTTTGTTCTACAGAATTAGTATATGGTTGTAGTCAAATTATTTCACCCAAAGGGGAAGTACTTGCTAAGGTACCTCATCATAAAGAAGGTTATGCTTTTGCAGATATCATCCTTAATGAGTCGGGTTTAGATAAGGCGCAAAGGCCAGATGGAACTTATTATGTTAAACAACGCCGTCCAGAACTTTATAAAACACAAATTACTCCTTTTGCAGTTGATAAAAAACATAGCAAAACCATTGATTCAATCTCGCAGAGCAACATCGCATTGATGAGCAATATCGCTATTTTTGCTACTTATAAATCTTTATCTTATGCCATTGAAGATGTATGTCATTATATTGAAAACAACTTAAGTGAGATTATTCAACTTCCTGAGTTGTTTTTTTTAAGCGATAAAAGTGTGTTGAGCAATGAGGTAGAATTAAAAGAAACTGAAAAATTAAGTCGCTTTTTTATAACTCAGGTGAGCAGTGTACTAAGACCCTTTCAGTATTTATGTACCAGTTTGATCATAGATGGTAGTCATCAGGCAGTACTTATTGGAGAAAAGGGGATTGTGGCAACACAAAAACAGTTACATTTTTGCAATAGATATCAATGGACGGCTCTCGGGGATACGTTACACACTATTACAATACCGTTAGAGCAAGGGGAGATTAAATTAGCCATGTTAACTGCTGATGACAGTAACATACCTGAAATGATTAGCACTGTCGCCAAAAGTAGTGCTCAGCTTTTATTGATTCCACTTGATATTCAGTCACCTAACGAAGTCTCTTATCATTTATTATCACGCAGTGTCGAAAACAGACTTTGTATTGCGGCGGCAAGTCGTGAAAAAACATTTTCAGTAGAAAAAGAGCCAAGTTTGTTAAATCAAAGTTATTTCAGTATTGACAGGCTCCTTAAAAATGGTCAACCTAGTTTAAAGGGCTATATAGTTAAGCAGGAAACTAAAAAGGAAGTAAAGTCGACTGGGCTTATCATCAATCTTGCTTTTGATATGGCGTCCTTTAAAAATGCCAAGCCAATGATAAATACTCACCAAGAGGTTTCTTCTCATTCATTATTAAAGTGGAGAGCACCTCAATTTGCTGGCTTTGTTAACCCGCCGATTGTTAAACATCAGCAAGGTAAAATAACTAAAGCACTTATTCACCCTGTAGCGGCAACTATTTAACCGGTATATGCATTACTTCGCCTAGCTGTAATCGGTCTATGCGTATAAATAGAGGGCAACTTGCCTTATCTTTTATTTTTTATTGATTTAGCCACGCGTCCCTAGGCTTTACCACTTTCTGTTATCACATTCAAAGAAATATTGGTTTGCACAAAACCAGGACAAATCGTTAGCACTTGCAGGCCGTTACAGCTTTCTTCTGCACGTAAACAGTCCATATAGCCAAGGATGCATGTTTCGATGCGCTATAACCTGACATGCTTTGTCCTCCAACTTTACCGGCAACAGAAGAAACAATAACAATCATTCCTCTGTTTTTAGAAAGCATTTGAGGCAAAACACATTGTGTAAGCGCTATCTATGGTGTCAAAGTAATTAACCTCCATGACTTGTCTCTGTAGGCTTAAGTTAGTTTCAGTCGCTTTTCCTCGTTGAGCAAAACCGCCATTGTTGATAACAATGTTAAAATTTAAATAAACGCAAATTTTCAATGGCTTATTTTATTTTGTTGTCTGTGGTGATTACTTTTGCGGCATGGTATTACAACAGGCTACTTTCCTCTCAAAAACCTGAAAGTAAATTTAATCGCCATGCGAGCAAGTTGTTAATTTAGTCACTGAGAGGATGGGGTACCTTTTAAAATGGTACTAAGGAACTTAATTTCCGACGCAATTAAACATCATGATAAAGGTGATAACAGAATCATGGAGCACTGTCAGGACAGTGTATGGATTGATTCGGATGGGAAAAGAGAAACGAAAATAACACTTAAATGGTCTATATACTTAAGCAATAGAGCAATAGAGCAATAAAGCGAAAAACAGTATTAGTTCGAATATCTAATCAAAGTAGGTCTTTTAAGTTTGAAGTGATTAAATTAAAAACGGTTAAAGGTCCTTTAATAATTGGAGTGTGTTAGTGAATAATTTGGGGTTCCTAATCTCGCTCAGTAAGTTTTGATGTGGTAAGCAATCAGGGTCAACATAATCGATAAAATTAGCGCTTTCATCGAACACTAAAATATCAAAAGCTAATCGCTCTAAACCATATAAACCACGATGGATCATATCAGCAGAGAATACTAAAAGATCGCCCGCATTTAAGGGGATTTTCTTGCCCGTAGATAAATCATCATTACTTAATTTACCGTTACACTCTTGTCTTACATTATACTCTTCTTCGTTATCCCAGCGTTTATGTGTACCAGGTACGAGCTCCATACCAAGTTCATCAAAAAGAGGAACTCGAAAATGTACTACTTGCGTTTCAAGAATAGCTTTCTTTTGATCTTCAATACCATGATCATATTGGCAATCTCGATGCCAAAAATCTTTTAACAGAGGGTTTACTGGATTAAAAAAAAGCTGGGTGTTCATAAAAGCTGGTTTTTCAGGTATCAGCGAATCAACAATCAGCATCAGCTTTTCAGAGCTGATAAAGTTGAAAAGCTTGATCCTATCGTTATCTTGCAAATATTCACTTCCCGTAATTAAAGAGGAATTGAAAGCCACCTCTGCAAAAAATTGTTTATTGTTTTTTTTCCATGCATTATGAAACTTCAAGATAACTTCTCTTAATGAAGCTATTTCATCTTGAGTAAAGTAATCTTTAATGACGAAATAGCCATTTCTTTCATAGGCTTTAAGTTGCTCTTGTGAGCTGAATTGCATTGCCATCTGGTATTTTATTTCAAGGTGTTTACTTCAAAGTACTAAGTGATAATTCAATCATAGACTGTATTTGATCTATAATATTTTTATGTTCAGCTATATCTAGCTTGCTAACGCGAGGTGTATGAATGTGTCCCACAGGTAAGTTCGGTCGATAAAGGTTGCGAAGTCGTAAGCTTCTATAAGAGATTTCATTAGATAAATAGCCACCTCCAGCACCTTGCACGGCAGTCGGTGTATTGCCTGTGTCATTATTTAATAAAGAAGCTAAGCTTGATGCGGCAATGGTTACATTCCTATTATCAAATACCTTAAAAGCTCCTTTGGCTTTAACCATTTGCTCTACTGGTAAGCTAAACTCTAGAAATTCAGTACCGTCTAATGGTTTATCCTTTAACATAGGGATAAGCGGGTTTTGAGGGTTGGCACCTGTTTTAATATTTAGATTGTCGGGTGCTGTAACACTGCGCCTTAAACCAGGAAAGCGCTCTAAATCAAATGACTCTCTGCCCATACTTACTGTTAGTATCATATCAACTTTGATGTCTTTCATATAAGGAGTAAGTACCGTTTCAATCATACCTTGATCAAAATCTGCAAAGCGAACAGGAGCGATAAAAGTTTCCACCTCAACTGTTTTTCCTTGATAGTTGATGATTTTATTATCAAAGCTTAAAGCGGTTACACCAGAAGGGTTATTTTGTTCTATATTTCGATCGAGTAAGAAGGGATCAAAACCTAGTAGTAATATTTTATGGTCAGTTTTTTTATCAAAAGATATGTCGCTTTGACCGCGAGAAGATAATTCCAATGCCCATAAGGTTTCGGCTTGTTGAATAGGGGATAAACTAGCAAATAATTTAGATTGTCTTAGTGCTTTGCTAATTTTCAATCTTGCCCAATAAAGGGGGCGGTCGTCTAAATTCTGTTTGTGATGAAAAGATCCCGTTGCATTTTGCCATAACTGTTGTCCTTGTTTTTTAATAAAAGCCTTAATTTCATTTGAAAAATTCTTGTTTGTTGTGCTTTGCAGTTCCACTTTGGATAAAAGGTGTGCATTTTCAAAGGCAGATAGTGCCTTATTGAAAGAGTTAACGGTAGGGTCAAGTTGGCTGACAACACTTGGAATGGCTTGACTAACTTTATCTATTCTTAGCTCCTCAACGGTAAGATATGAGTGTGACTGTGCGTTTGCACATAAGCTTGTTAAAATTAAGAGACAGAGGCTTGCACTCTTTTTGAACGAGAGGAAGCGCGTGTTGGTGTTTTCTTTTTTTGTTTTTAACATATTTATCAACCTAAAACCTAAAACCTAAAACCTAAAACCTAAAACCTAAAACCTAAAACCTAAAACCAGAGCTATCATAATAAACCAAAAGCCGACATTAAGCTTCGGCCACTTAATAATAATGACACTAACACCACTAAAGCGCCTAATAGGTTTTGCCACTTGTTATTTCTAAATTGGCCAAGTTTGTCAGTATTCATAACCCAAAGTAAAAATAGTGTCACTATGGGTAATAAAACTCCGTTAGCTACTTGCGCAAACCAGATGATATTAACCGGTTTATAGCCCAAACTAGCCCCTAACACGCCTAATAGTAACACTACAAACCAAATCGCTTTAAAGCTCTTTGTGTGCAAATCATTTGTTAAGTTTAAAATTCCACTTA
Source organism: uncultured Colwellia sp. (assembly GCA_963933725.1). GTDB lineage: Bacteria > Pseudomonadota > Gammaproteobacteria > Enterobacterales > Alteromonadaceae > Colwellia. The sequence goes on along the minus strand of CAWVWK010000033.1, from coordinate 1,312 downwards.
GTGCAAATGCCGCCGCTAAAGGTGCAGTTACAGCAGATGAAATACCAGCAGAAAACAAACCTAATCCAAGAAATAAACTAGCAGAGTCTCCGAATAAGGGCTGTAAGGATGGTGCAATGTCTGCGGCTGAATTAAGCGTGATTTGTTGATTGAAAAATGCGGTTGCAGCCGTTGATAAAATTGCCATGGAAATAAGCCCTCCTAACGGTATTGAAAAATATAAATCTTTCCTCGCTTGAGATAAATGCTTTGGATTCTGCCATTTCTTAGCAACACTTGCGGCATGTAAAAATAAGTTATAAGGAACAACAGTGGTGCCAATTAATGCGATAACAGTTAGGGTTGCTCCAGTTGGAATGCTTGGGGTAAATAGCCCAGATAATAACGCAGAAAAGTCAGGCTTTGTAAGAGCGAAAGTTACAATAAAAGCTGCACTCATCAAAGCGACAAGTATTATCAGTGCTTTTTCAATAACTTTATAGCTTCCTGTAATTAACAAAAAGAAAGCTACCAAGCCTATAAGTACAGAAAAAATAGACTGTAATTGCGACGTGTTATCTGAAAGCGATTTGAAAGCACCTGTTAAGCCTATACTGGCACCTGCGATATTCCCACTTTGATAAGCACTATTTCCAATTGCTATGGCTGATACAATCAAGGCTATAGCGAATGTTCTTAATAACGGTTGTTTACACGCTTCGCGGATATTTTCGCCTAATCCTTGTTGCGTCACTATACCTAAACGAGCCGTCATCTCTTGCAAAATAATAGTGGCTATAATAGAAAATAATAAAGCCCAAAGTAAGGCAAATCCAAAGTTAGCACCCGCTAAGGAGGCTGTAACAACGGTGCCTGGTCCAATAAAAGCAGCTGTTACTAAAAAGGCAGGTCCTATTTGTGGGGGTTTCATCTTGTTTTGTTCCTAATTATTATTGTTAACGGAGCCAATTCTTACAATTTTTTGAACAGATAACAATCTTGAATCAAAAATAGTAACAAAGCCAAACTTATATGAATTTCAAATGTCATATCCCTTAACTGAGTAAGCCTGTTTTAAACGGCTCTTGCCCTAAAATAAAAGCAGCACGACCAGCAGCACAAATTTGCTGAACATAGTGGTGGGTAAATAAAGCACCTTCATTAGCAATTCTATCGATATTAGGGGGTTGATAACCCATCATTCCTTGATTGTAAGCACTCATATTATAGTAACCGAGATCATCGCCCCAAGCAGCTAGCACATGGGGTTTTGATGATCAGTAGTCGCAAATTTAGTGGTTGATACTGCAAGTAACTCATACCAAGTATCAGC
>CAWVWK010000032.1:0-20095 GCA_963933725.1 uncultured Colwellia sp. | reverse complement strand
TAGCTTTTAAATCAAATATCCTGAATTACCCATCACCCATCACCCATCACCCATAAATAACCAGTGTGTTTAAGCAGTAGGCAATTCTCTAATAAACTCATTGATTAAATAAATCTTTCAAGGCTTGTTCTAGTTTAGGGTATTTAAAAATAAAACCTGAACTAATTAATTTTGTTGGTACAACGTTTTGGCCATTTACCAGCAAGCCTGACATCTCGCCTAGTAGAAATTTAAGAAGCCACTTAGGCGTAGTAAAAAAGCAAGGGCGCTTCAATTGCTTAGCGAGTGAATGGCTAAATTCATCATTTGATACTGCATTTGGGGCTGTAAGATTAACAGCTCCTACAATATCTTGCTGGTCTTTTATATATAATATTGCTGATACCATGTCATCAATATGTATCCATGACATAAATTGCTTGCCATCACCAATCATTCCCCCAAGCCCTAATTTAAAAGGAAGTAACATTTTACTTATGGCGCCGCCATTGTTTGCCAAAACAATACCTGTTCTTAATAAGACAACTCGCGTTTTATCTGAACAAGCATCTAGTGCTTTTTGCTCCCAATGGCTGCAAACGGTATGAGTAAATTCAGGATGAAAATCCATAAAATCTTCATTAATAGGTTGGTTGCTACCTGCGCCATACACACCAATTGCACTGCCAGAAATAAACAGACTTGGTGGTAAATTGGCTTGTTTAATTAACTGGGTTAGTTGTTCGGTTACTTGCCATCGACTTTGACAAATCTTCGTTTTTTGAGATGCAGACCATCGCTTATTTGCTATCGGCTCTCCTGCAAAATTAATAATTACATCGGTGCTTTCAATGATTTCTAGTGATAATTTTTCGATGAAATTGACTTTTTGGTTGAAAATTTTTTTTGCTTTTGAAGTGTTCCTTGTTAATACCGTGACAAAGGCATTTTGAGCATTTAATCTTTTGATTAATGCTTGTCCAATAAGGCCTGTGCCACCTGTGACTAAAATATTCATAGAAGCCTCTCAATGTGAATAGATATAACTGCTTAACCTTACTGATACGTTCATTATAAAGACTGAGTTCACTTTTAATTAATTAAAAAATAATTGTTTTATTTGTTAATTATAAAGTGAACTTTTTTAATTTAAACGCCGTATTTTCAAATGACATTAACTTAAAGGAAAAATAAAATGAAACTCTTAAAAATAATAAGTGTAGCTTTAATAAGTGCTTTATTTTTACAAGCATGTAATAACGACGATTCAGACGACAATACAACCATCGTTGCGCCAACAACAATAGTTGACGCAGCAGTAAGTGATGGTAATTTTACAACCTTAGTTGCAGCGCTACAAGCAACAGGGTTAGATACTACTTTAGCAGATACATCAAGCAAATTTACTGTTTTTGCTCCAACCGATGCCGCTTTTGATTTGCTCGGTCAATCAACTATCGATGCCTTACTTGCAGATACCGATACCCTTTCTAATATCCTAACTTACCACGTTTACCTTGGTGAAGTGAATGCTGAAGCTGCAATAGGGTTAGCTGGAAGCGTTGTTGAAATGGTTAACGGCGATTCTTTAGCACTCTCTTTAAGCGGTGATAACTTATTAGTTAACACAGCAACAGTCATTACAACAGATATACAAACAGATAACGGTATTATTCATGTTATCGACGCAGTACTTCTTCCACCAGAAGAAATGATGACCCCTACTATGAACATCGTAGATACAGCTGTTGCTAACGGCAGTTTTACTACCTTAGTTGCTGCACTTCAAGCAACAAATTTAGACAGCGTATTAGCTGATGAAAATAGTAAATTTACCGTTTTTGCTCCTACAGATGCTGCTTTTGCTTTAATTGGTCAAGAAACGATTGATACGTTACTCGCTAATACAGAGGTGTTGACAACTATTTTACTTCAACATGTTATTGCAGACATGGAAGTAAACGCAGTAAATGCATATGCTTTAAATGGGGCGATGGTTGACACTGTTTCAACTAATAAGATCCCTTTAGTTATCAATGAAGATACAGACAAATTAACTTTTGGTGGTGCAAATATAATCATCAAAGACATTTACACAACTAATGGTATTATTCATGTAATTGACGCTGTTATTGTTGCAGATGTTACTATTCCTGCCCCAGCAATGAGCTTAATTGATGTTGCTAGCGGCAATGGTAGCTTCACCACGCTTGTTTCTGCTTTACAAGCTACCGGCTTAGACACAACATTGGCTAATTTAGATAAAGACTATACAGTTTTTGCGCCAACAGACGCTGCCTTTGCAAAATTACCTGCAGGTACAATCGAAGGTTTGAGTAATGATGAATTAACGGCGGTATTACTTTATCATGTGTTACCAGGACAAGTGCTAGCTGATGGTGCAATAACACTGGCTCAATCAGATGATAATATGGCAAGTACAGCTAATGGAAGTAAAGTTTCATTATCATTCGTTGATTCAACATTATTCGTAAATGGCGCCAAAGTTAGCAGTGCAGATGTGTTAGCTGATAATGGTGTTATACATGTTATCGATAATGTTATTTTACCTCCTACTGAAATGGGTGAACCGACATTAAATATTGCTGAAGTGGCTGATGCAGACCCAGATAACTTTTCGACTCTTGTTACTGCCTTATCAGTAGCAGATTTAGTAACGACATTATCTGATGAAAGTAAAACCTTTACAGTGTTCGCTCCGACTAATGCAGCATTCGCCAAAATCCCTGCAGATACATTAAACGCATTACTTGCAGATACCGACGCTTTATCGAGCACTTTGTTAACACATGTTGTAAGTGATGCCTCATTATCTTCATTAGATGCATATGCCGCTAACGGTAAAAACCTAACGACTACATCGGGTAAAGAAATTAGCGTAATGATTGACGCTGAAACAGGTATGTTAGTAATTGGTGGTGCAAACGTTGTTATAAAAGATATTTATACCACTAACGGTGTTATTCATGTAATTGATACAGTAATTCTTGATTAAACTATTGCAGAATACCTCTCCTTTGCCCCTTTGTAGGGGCTTTTTTTCTCCTTACATTTTGGTTTTTCTCAGTACGGTGAATCGTTCAACAAGGGAGTATAAATGATGTTAGAAAAAATAATTTCTTTGCCTTTATTGGCGATGCCCGCCTTTATCTTACCTAACGGTATTGCAAGGCTAACATTATTTTCACCACTTGATTTGAAATTGGTAAGCATTGCTTCTCAAGAGCAAGGCTTTGTTCTATTGCCTGAAATTGAAAGGTCTCCTTCTTTAAAGAGCTTTGCAGAAGGTTGGGGGAGCTGGGTTGAAATTATTGATTTTGACTATAATAGCCTTAACCAGCTTGTGATTAAAATAAAGTGCAACTCCTTAGTTAAAATTCATGGCTATTATAAAGGAGAATTTAAACTTAATTATGCCAGTGTGAGTTTGCTAGAGCATTGGCCGGCTATGAATAACGACCCTGATATAACCGAGTTAAGTAGCCTATTAAGAACAGTTTTTAAACATAATGAACAATTTAATGAACTCTATGCAATTAAAAGGTTTGAGGATGCCAACTGGGTTGTTTCAAGGTGGTTAGAATTACTACCAGTAGAAAAAAAAGATAAAAGCCTTTTTGCTAATAAAGCAAGCTATCTGCAAGCAAAAAACTTTATAGAAGAAGTTATTGGAAAATAATTTAATTAAAAGTGATCTATTTATTTTTAGCTACGTATTTACATATACGACATGATAAGAGAAGCTATGATGGAAGCTATGCAAACCAATTTGCTAAGCAAATATACAAAGGTAAAACCTTGTAATATGCCAGAAATAATTGATCACACTGAAATTTGCCAGTGGCTTAAAGCGATTGCCAAAGACAGAGATAAACTCGCGTTTACTTCTTTATTCAAATTCTTTGCGCCTAAAATTAAAAGTATTGCCCGAAGTAAGTTTCCAAATGAAGATCAAGCCAATGAAGTGGTCCAAGAAACAATGAGTAATATTTGGCGAAAGGCTCATTTATATAGTGAAGAGAAAGGCGCTCCAACTACCTGGGTCTTCACTGTTATGCGTAATGTTACCTTTGATTTACTTAGAAAGATGAAAGGTAATAAAGAAGATAATTTAAGCGAAGATATATGGCATGTAATTGAAAATCAACATGTTGATAGTGAAACTTTTGAAGATCATATTGAAAATAAAAATTTACTTGAGGTTATAGGGCATCTTCCCGAAGCCCAACAACAAGTTGTTAAGGGATATTACCTTCTAGAGATGTCGCAAGAGCAATTAGCCCAAGAGCTCAACTTACCTTTGGGTACTATTAAATCACGTTTACGTTTAGCACTTGCGAAACTGAAAATTAGGTTAGGAGAAAGCCATGATTAAACATCACCCAAAATTTGAATTAATTCAACAATTTGTTAAAGGGGAATTACCTGCCTCTATATCAGCTGGTATTTCTATGCACGCCGAAATGTGTCCAGAGTGCATGCAAAAGATTACTGAATTAACCGAACAAGTGGCGGAGATTAGTTTTGATGACTCTCTTTCAAGTCAATTCAAGTTATCTAATGAAAGTGTTCAATCTAAATCATTACAAACCGACGAAGATGGTTTTGATGCAATGATTAATAGCATCACTAGTTCAAACGATATTGTGGTTGAAAAGGAACGAACAGTTACAAAAATTGAGTACCAAGATGAGCTCTATACTCTGCCTAGTGCAATAAGTAATATGGTACGAGGTAAAGACTCAAGTTTTGGAAAGTTAACCAGGACGCGGCTGCAACTAAATGAAAATGAAATTCATACCAGTTTACTTCATATCTCTCCAGGTGGTGCGGTGCCAGAGCACACGCACAAAGGTTTTGAGTTAACTGTTTTACTCGAAGGCTCTTTTTCTGATGAAGAGGGAGAGTACGTAAAAGGTGATTTTATTATGCTTGATGGCTCGCATCAACATAGCCCAGTATCAAAAAATGGCTGTCTTTGTTACACCGTTGCAAATGATGCACTACACTTTAGTCAGGGGATTAATAAGCTATTAAACCCAATAGGCACCTTTATATATTAGATGGTTTTTATATTAGATTTGGGGTTATCACTTCAGTATCTGATATAAACTAAAGTGAGACAGTTTCTAGGAGATAAATCGATGATTCACACAGTAGACAAAAAAGATCTTCATATTGGTATTAGTGCTTGTTTAGTGGGTGAAAAAGTTAGGTTTGATGCAAGCAACAAACCTTCTCATTTTTGTATTCACGAATTAGGTGACCATGTTACTTATCAATCTTTCTGTCCTGAAGTCGCTATAGGTCTTCCTATACCAAGGCCTACCATAAGACAAATAAAGCGTAATGACCTCATTCATGTGTCACAGCCAGATGGCAGTGGAGATGTGACTGAAGCCTTAAGAATATATGGACAAAAAGTTGCGAAAATGACTAAGCATTTAAGTGGCTATATATTTTGCGCGAAAAGTCCAAGTTGTGGGATGGAGCGGGTAAAAGTCTATAGCCCTGAAGGTAATTCTCTTAAATCTGATGGGGTAGGTGCTTTCGCTAAGGAGATTATGGCAGCTAATCCTCTGTTACCCTGTGAAGAGAATGGTAGGCTAAACGACCCTTTAATCAAAGAAAATTTTGTCGCACGTGTTTATGCCTATAAGCACTGGCAAAACCTTGAAGAATCTGGATTAACAAAGCATAAATTAACAACTTTTCACAGTCAGTATAAATATACCGTGATGAGCCATGATTTGATTGCTTATAAAACCCTAGGGCAATTACTTGCAAGAAATGATATTCCTTTAGAAGATATGGCAAGACAATATATAAATGGCTTAATGGCAGCAATAAAGATTAAAGCAACACGTAAAAAGCACGCGAACACGTTAGCCCATATACAAGGGTATTTTTCAAAACATTTACAGTCTAATGAACGTCAAGAGCTTTGCACACAAATAGATGCATATCGAGAAGGTCTTGTGCCCCTTATGGTACCACTCACTTTGATAAAACATTACTTGTTACTTCACCCTAAGGAATACTTAACCAAGCAATCTTATCTCGCACCTTACCCAGATGTACTTCGTTTGAGGTATGCCTACTAAGGCGAATGCTAATTTTCTCAGAGGTTTTGTATGATGAATTCATTATTATGGTTTCGAAATGACTTACGAATAGATGATAACCCTGCCTTACACCATTTTTTGAATCAATCCAGTTCAACTAATAGCCGAAAGGCTATTTTTTTTATCTCTGAAAAACAATGGTTAGCTCATGACTGGTCCCCTATTAAAGTTGACTTTATAAGACGACATGCTGAAGATTTTGTTAAAGTTTTATCTAAATATAACATCACGTTAAGTTTAGTTTTAGTACCTGATTTCGCTTCGCAAGTTGACTATTTATTGCAATATTGCAGTGATCATAATGTTGATAATGTGATTGCCAATAGCGAACTTGAATTTAATGAACAACAACGCGATAAAGCTTGTACCAAGGCTGGTTTAAACTTAACCCTTTTTGAAGCTGATGTTATTGTATCGAAAGGTAAAGTGCTTAATCAATCTGGGAAAATGTATAAAGTTTTTACGCCATTTAAACGCGCTTGGCTTAAACATGTAACAGAATTTGGTTTTGATTATTTAGTAAAGCCGCATTGTGAACAACCCACGTCTTGCGATGATTACTTGCAAAGTACTTTAAGTAACGATTTGAAAAGACGTATTTCTTATCATTGGCCTTTAGCCAGAGATTATTTGAAAAATAAACTACCGTGCTTTTATCAAGATAAACTTTGTGATTATGCCCTGCACCGAGATATTCCTTCAATTAAGGGTACTTCAGGTATTTCGCCTTATTTAGCTGCTGGGTTAATTAGCCCACGTTATGTTTTAAGCTGTTTAATAGTAAAGCATCCCGATATTTTACTGGCCACAGATAGCCCAGAGTTTACTTGGTTGAACGAGCTTATTTGGCGTGAGTTCTATCGTCATTTAATGTTTCATGAGCAACGACTTTGTAAAGGTGAATGTTTTAATGAAAAATACCAGCGCGTAACGTGGAAGAACGATAACGTTTTATTTAAGGCATGGTGTGAAGGGAAAACAGGTTACCCCCTTGTAGATGCGGCCATGAGACAACTTAATCAAACAGGATGGATGCACAACCGACTCCGTATGGTTGTAGCAAGTTTCCTTACTAAGCATTTATTAATTGATTGGCGTTTGGGTGAAAAATATTTTATGCAGCACCTTATCGATGGTGATTTAGCTTCTAATAATGGCGGTTGGCAATGGGCAGCAAGTACAGGGTGTGATGCTCAACCTTATTTCAGAGTATTTAACCCTATCAAACAAAGTGAAAGGTTTGATCCCAATGGCCGTTTCATTCGTAAATATATACCAGAGCTCGAAGGTATTCCTGATAAGAAAATACATTTTCCTCATCAGTATATTAATGAGTACAGTCTAAATGTTTACTGGCCAGCAATTGTTGACCACAAAACAGCTAGATTACAAGCAATAAGTTTCTATAAATGATAGTGTTATAAATATCGAGACAAAGATATATATAACAAAGTTTTGATTAATGGCTACGGGCAATCATAAATGATAAACGAAAATAAAATATACCCAAGTAATACCTCAATAGTCCTAGAAAGTAGTTGGCTAGATAGCTTCTTAGAAGTGTATCAAAAGCTTTCTATTAACAACTTAGACTTATTAGATGAGGTTTATCATGAACAAGTTGTTTTTGAAGACCCACTACATAAACTGCAAGGCCTTAATCAACTACATCAATATTTTAATGGTTTATATCAAAATTTAACCTCGTGTAGTTTTGTTATCCAAAATGTGATTAAAGAAGATGACAGTGCCGGAGTTTATTGGGAAATGACTTATCAACATCCAAAGTTGAACAAAGGTAATATTGTCAAGGTTTTAGGTCACTCCCATTTAAAAATGCAAGATAACAAAGTGATATACCACAGAGATTATCTAGATTTAGGTAGTATGCTTTATGAACAGTTACCCTTTATAGGTAAGTTAATACGTTGGTTCAAAGTAAAGGCTAAAAAATAATGAGCGAAAGTAATGTTCTTATTACTGGGGCTACGTCAGGTATTGGCAGTGCATTAGTTGATAGATTTATTCTTAACGGCGATTACATTGTTGCGTGTGGGCGCAATCAGGAGCAACTGAACATACTCAGTGATAAAGTGATGCAAACCTGTTGTTTTGATATTACCTCACCTTTAGCTATTGAAAATGAGGCAAAAAAAATAGGTGAAATCGATGTTTTAGTACTCAATGCGGGTACTTGTTTATATATCGATGATGCTAAAAACTTTGACGGTGAAACCTTTCAAGAAGTTATCAATACCAACCTAAGCGCTTTAGGTTATTTATTAGCGAACTTTTTACCTAAAGTAAAAGCGGGAGGGCAGGTTGTATTTATCAGCTCAAGTGCGACTATTATTCCTTTCCCACGTAGTGAAGCTTATGGTGCATCTAAAGCAGGTATTGATTACCTTGCTAATAGTTTAAGACTCGATTTAGCCGACCATAACATTGGGGTTAGCCTTGTTCACCCAGGCTTTATAAAAACCCCGTTAACCGATAAAAATGATTTCAACATGCCATTCTTACTTACCAGTGAAGAGGCCGCCGAGCGAATATTTAAAGGGGTAAGGGCTAAAAAACGTTATATTCATTTTCCTAAGCGCCTTACCTTATTATTAAAACTATTTTCACTTCTCCCTTCGTCTTTATGGCAGGCACTTATTACAAGGAAAAACAATTAATGAAACGAATTGCTATCATCGGCTCTGGGGTTTCTGGACTTACAGCAGCTTATTTACTTTCAAAAAAACATGATGTAACTGTTTTTGAAAAAAACAATAGAGTTGGCGGTCATACCGCCACAGTAGATATAGAAAAAAATGGTGAAAAATTAGCGATAGATACAGGTTTTATTGTTTTTAACGATAAAACCTATCCAAATTTTTTAGCCTTATTATCCGAAATAGGTATCAGTAAGCAAGCAACAGAAATGAGTTTTTCAGTACATAATTGTCAAACAGGTCTGGAGTATAACGGTCATAACCTAAATACATTATTTGCTCAGCGCCGTAATATCTTTAAACCAATATTTTGGCACCTGATTAAGGAAATTATAAAGTTTAATAAGCTTTGCAAAACCATTTTTGCTAAGCAAGATTATCAAGAGGGTGAAACATTAGGTAAATTTTTGACCGACAACAAGTTTAGTGACTTTTTTGCAGAGCATTATATTCTACCCATGGGGGCAGCTATATGGTCTAGTTCGTTATCTCAAATGGAAGACTTTGACCTTAGATTTTTTATTCAATTTTTTCACCATCATGGCCTATTGAATGTTGCTGATAGGCCGCAGTGGTATGTTATCCCACAAGGTTCACGTTCATATTTAGCACCTCTTTGTCAGCCCTTCAAAGAGCAGATAAAACTTAATGCAAATATTACGAGTATCACAAGAGACAATGATGAAGTAAATATTCACTTTCATGATGAACCAAGCGTAACTTTCGACGAAGTTGTTATTGCTTGTCACTCAGACCAAGCGTTAGCTTTAATAAGCGATGCATCTGCAGACGAAAAATCTGTTTTATCAGCTATGCCTTATAGTGAAAATAATGTTATTTTACATACCGATGAATCATTACTCCCTCATAGAAGAAATGCCTGGGCAAGCTGGAATTATCAATTAAGTGCTGACCGCGATAAAGCAGCAAGTGTTACTTATAATATGAATATTTTACAAGGACTGGATAGTGACACGACTTTTTGTGTAACCCTTAATCAAAAAGATGACATTGAACCGAGTAAAATATTACAAGAATTTACTTATCATCATCCTATTTTCAGCGAAAAATCAATCAAGGCGCAACAGCAAAGGCATTTAATTTGTGGGCTAAATAATACACATTTTGCTGGGGCATACTGGTACAGTGGTTTTCATGAAGATGGTGTTAGAAGTGCAGTGGACGTTGCAAAGCGTTTTGATTGTCATTTAACTTCAAAAGCAAATTAAATGTATCCTATGAGTAACCGCCGCTCGGCCGAAGAGGACAACGTGTTATTAGATAGTGAGGGGTACAGTGAACCGTCTAATTCTGCTAGCGACCCCTTTAGCCAAAGCTCAATTTATCTTGGCAATGTTGTTCATCGACGTTTTCTACCCAAACACCATCAATTTAAATACACTTTATATATGCTAGCGCTTGATGTGGCTGATATAGAAAACACAAAGCAGAGCAAAGGTGTTTTTGGGTTTTCTTGGTATCACCCACTGCGTTTTTGTGAAAAAGATTATTTAAAAAGTGAACCGCTTTCGTTATCACAGCGTATTAGAAAAAAAGTAATACAATTAGGTGGCTATCAAGATATTAGTAAAGTTATTATGTTGGTACATGTACGTTGTTTTGGTATTTACTTTAGTCCTGTTAACTTTTATTTTTGTTACGACAAAGACGATAACTGTTCGCAAATGTTAGCCGAAGTAAGTAATACGCCATGGAACGAACGTCATTATTATTTAATCGATTTAGTTGCTGATAAATCAAATGTGCAACAATCGAAGAAAGTTTTTCAGGTATCGCCGTTTATGGACTTGAATATGGCTTATCTATGGCGTGTTAAACCGCCGAGTAAGTCTCATGAAAAATTATTTGTTAGTATAGAAAACAAAAGACTAGCTGATGGCCAGATAGTGCCTGAAAAATTTTTTGATGTTAAACTAGCATTGAAAAAGCAACCTTTTACTAACGCAGCATTATACAGGTTGTGGATGCAACTCCCTTTAATGACAGTAAAAGTTGTTTTCGGGATTTATTGGCAAGCCTTAAAGATTTTTATAAAACGTATTCCATTTATCGGCTACCAAACGCTTGATAAATAAATTTAATTTATAGTAAGTATAGAGTTAGGAGTAATTCATGGAACAAGTAAACAGCATCAATTTATTAACAAAAGCCTCATGGATAGAAAAGCGTTGCCGTACACTTGTTCACGCTGTTTTTGAGAAAATAACTTATGGGCAAATAGAAGTTATTGAGGGTAACCAACATCATTTTTACCCAAAGGAATCAACAGAAAACCAGCCAAAAGCAAGAATATTTATTCATGATATGAGTACATATCGTGATTTTGTTAAGGGAGGCAGTATTGGCGTTTCTGAAGCATTTATAGAGGGCAAATGGACGAGTCCTAACTTAACCAATGTGATCAGAGTATTTGCAAAAGCTCAACAAGAAACAGATACGTTAGAGGAAAATAAGTCGTGGTTTAATAAAATTAAAAACGCGATATCTCATTGGCAAAATAGGAATACTCAATCAGGTTCAAAGCGTAATATATTAGCTCATTACGATTTAGGTAATGATTTATATACCCGCTTTTTAGATCCTAGTATGATGTACTCTAGTGCTGTTTATCCTAATGAAAACGCGACCTTAGATGAAGCGCAACAATATAAATTACAAGTGATATGCGAAAAACTAGATTTAAAAGAAAGTGATCATTTGTTAGAAATTGGTACTGGTTGGGGGGGGCTAGCCATTTATGCTGCTGCAAATTATGGTTGTAAGGTAACAACTACAACCATTTCAGATGCGCAGTTTGATTTTGCCAAAGAACGTGTAGAGGCTTTAAACTTAAGTGAACAAATCACTTTATTGAAAAAAGATTACCGTGATCTAACGGGCACTTTTGACAAGGTCGTTTCGATTGAAATGATTGAAGCTGTTGGTTATGAATACCTTCCAAGTTTCTTTAAACAGTGCAATGATAGATTGAAACAAAACGGTAAATTACTTATACAATCTATAACCATTGCAGATCAACGATTTGATTATTACAAGAAAAATGTAGACTTCATTCAAAGATATATCTTCCCAGGAGGCTTTTTACCTTCTCTTAGCGTACTTTCAGATCATATGTCAACCTATAGCAATTTGGTCATGGAGTCTTTAGATGATATCGGTTTAGATTATGCTAAAACACTCGCTGACTGGCGCACTAACTTTCTAGCCTCTTGGACAGAGCTAACTCAATTTGGTTATGACGATACTTTTAAGCGTTTATGGCTGTACTATTTTGCTTATTGTGAAGGGGCATTTCTCGAGCGTTCCACCAGTACTGTACACCTAGTTATGCGAAAATCGAGTTAATCACTTTTCACTGCATCAACCATATAATTTATTTAAAGGTTCTTATTTATGCGTTTGTCATTTGTTTTAATTTTTTCTCTCTTTTTAAGTGCGTGTAGTACAACTTATGAAAATAAAGATGTACTCGGCACAGTCATACCTGATATGGAGGGTGAAACTCTTGAAAAAGAGAGGGTTGAGATACCGAGTCTTTTCCAGGGGTCCTCTGCACTTTTACTTGTAGGGTACAAGCAAGACTCTCAATTTGATATCGATCGTTGGTTGATTGCCTTAGATATGACGCAAACCAAGGTTAACGCTTATGAAATCCCTGCAATTCAGGGCATGTTTCCTCGTATGTTTAAACCTTTTATCAATAATGGAATGAGAGCAGGTATTCCAAAAGAACTTTGGAAAGGGGTTATAACCTTATATAAAGATGGCGAGGCTATGCAAAAATATACGGGTAATGAAAATGGCAATAACGCTCGCGTACTACTGATAGATGATAAAGGTCAGGTTAAATACTTTTACGATAGAGGATTCTCAGTTGAAGCACTGAATAATGTGAGAAAACTCATCGAGTCGTCAACTAAATAGATTAATTTGGCTTAATTCAACTTAAGTCAACTCAAGTCAAAGTAACTTAGCGAAATGTTTTTTATATTTGCTAACTTGTATAAAAATAAAGGATTTAAGATGAAGTTTTGGTTATTGCTCATAGCCTGTTTATTAATAAATAATAATGTCATGGCAAATGATAACAGGGGAGAAGCAAGAGAACGTATAGAACCAAAAGGGTATTTATATGGCTTTGGTTTAGGTATCAACCAAGAAATATATAAAGGGTATGACTATCGGTTTATTCCTTTACCTATACTGGGTTACAGAGGTGATGATTTTAGTGTTTTAGGGCCTTTTGTTAGATATGACGCTCTGCAAATTTCAGATGTTGAACTTTCTATTCAAGCAGCGCCAAGATTTCAAGGTTTTGATGAGTCAGACAGTTATATATTTAAAAATATGGCCGATAGAAGTTTTTCTATGGATGCAGGCTTAGGGCTTTCATACGAGAAAAACAATTGGAAAATTAATTTTTCAGCTATGTTTGATGTGTTGGCTAAATCAAAAGGCTATGAAGCAAAAGCGAATATTTCACGTGTGTTTCGCCAAGGTCCTATTTTTATTGAACCAAGTTTTTCGTTGAGTTATTTAGACAGTAACCATGTAGATTACTACTATGGGGTCAAAACCAATGAAATAAATGATAACACTTATCAGTATCAAGGTGAATCTGCACTCAATACTTCCCTTTCACTTTCATTGGCAACCCCAATATTATTCGAAGGTTTTAGCCAAATTGTTTTTGATTATAGTTGGTACGATTCATCAATAGGTAATAGTCCTTTGGTAGATAAGGACACTAATCTAAGCGTTCGCTTATTATTCAGTAAATTTTTTTAGTTCAACCATTTCTACTCGTCAAATGTAAAAGAGTGTAAAGCAGATTCAATTTATTTTTACTAATTGCTAAACTGGCCTTATAAAAGTAATACAGGTTCACGATGTTATGGTAAATAGGTTAAAATTTTTTGGTGTTATTTGTGCCACGTTTTTTATTCAATCATGTACGAGTAGTTCTCAGTTAGATCAAAATATTCAAAATGTTAAACATCCCGATAATTGGGGTAAAGAAAAAAAAATAAACCCCGTACAGGATAACTGGTTAGCGCAATTAGATAACGCACAAATTCAACAACTCGTTAATCAAGCACTTCAGGAAAATCATCAGTTAAGAATAAACGCTTATAATGTGGATATAAAAAAGCAGGCATTAATCGTGTCGGGCAGTCAACTGTGGCCAGAGTTAGACTTATCATTTACCTCGGGTCGAAATAAGAGCAATACGCCGACTTCATACAACAACACTAACTCCTTAAATTTAAACCTAAGTTATGAAGTTGATATTTGGGGAAAGCTTTCAGACGCTGAAAGAGAGGCTAATTTAAGTTTCTTGGCTGAAAAAGCGAATTATGAACAGCATAGGCAAAAGCTTGTATCGGATGTCGTTACGGCTTGGTTTTCCGTTATTGAAGCAGAGCACTTGCTTGCTTTATATCAAAACCAAGCAAAGACATCTCAACATAACCTTGAAATAATAGAGGCGAGTTATCGTAGTGGTTTAAGTAATGCATTAGATGTTTATTTGTCACGCAACCAACTTAATAATGAATTAAGTCGTGTAGAAACTCAAAAGGCCAGTCGTACCGCTTTAGTTCGTAAGTTAGAGCGTCTAGTAGGCGGTTACCCACATGGCGATTTATCGGTTGAAGCTGAATTACCATTACTTAAAAGCGAAATTCCGTTAGGTTTGCCTTCACAGTTAATTACCCGAAAACCCTCCCTTAAAGCAAGTTGGTATCAACTATTAGCAAAAGACGCCAAATTAGCTTATGCCCATAAACAGCGCTTCCCAAGTATTCGTTTAACTGGCTCTATTGGCGACTCTCAAAGTGATATCAGTGATTTATTATCAGCCTCTTCTTTAGCCTGGTCTTTACTAGGCAATATTTCTGCTCCCTTATTTAATGCGGGTAGATTAAAAGCCGGAGAAGAAAGAGCTCGATTTGAATTAAAGCAAGGAGAACAACAATATCTAGATAGTTTGTATAGCGCCTTTAATGAGGTCGAAAATGCAATCACTTTAGAGAGTACTTTAAAAAGCAGTTATCATACGATGTTAGCTGCACAACAAAATGCTGAAATAGCGCAAGCCTTGTCTTTTGAGCAGTATCAAAGTGGTCTAGTCACATATACTACCGTATTAGATGCACAAAGTAGATCATTTGAAGCACAAAGCACCTTAATAAAGCTTAAGAATGAGCTTATCGCCAATCGAGTTAACTTACACTTCTCATTAGGGGGCGATTTTAGCTCATCACAACCTGATGCCGAGGTGAAATAAAATGAACAATACTTCAGACAACATTCAAAACAAATCAGAAATTAACAAACAAAGTGATATTCATACCAATATGACTCCAAATATAAAACGAAGAAAAACAATCCTTACGCTAGTTATCGTCTTATTGACTGTTTTTTTAGTGGGTACTATTTTTAATAACCCACCTAAATCAGTACGTTCAGGGCCTTCAAAAGCACCACAAATGACGGTAGCAACAACTTTGTTGACACCTCAGCGTTATCAAGTTGTTATAGAAAGTTTCGGCACAGTTAAGCCTAGAACACAAAGTGGTTTATTTGCACAAGTTTCTGGCCAAATAAACCGTGTTAATCAAGCTTTTCGTGAAGGCGGTTTTTTTGAACAAGGAGATGTTTTAATTGAGCTCGATAGTAGAGATCATCAAGCTGAAGTAAATATAGCTAAAGCTAGCTTAATGTCCGCTAAGCAAAATCTAGAAGAAGAAAAAGCCAGAGTAAAACAAGCTAAAGCCGATTGGGCTAGGCTTGGTAATGGCCAATCTGCTAGTCCCTTAGTGCTTCGTCAGCCTCAATTGGATTCCGCTAGAGCACAAACATTGTCTGCTCAAGCTCAATTAGATAAAGCATTACTTTCACTAGAGCGAACCAAGGTTATTGCTCCTTATGCCGGGCGAATCTTGAAAAAATATGTAGATATTGGTCAGGTTATTTCAAGTAATACACAGTTAGCAGAAATCTTTGCTGTTGATTATGTCGAAATACGTCTACCGATAAAAAATAAAGATCTCTCATTAATGACTTTACCTGAAACGTATCAAAGTGATAATAAGGGTACTGAATTTAGTAATGTATTGATACAGTCTGATTTAGTGGGCGAACAACAGTGGCGCGGTAAAGTGGTAAGAACAGAAAGCGCGATAGATGAAATGTCACAACAGCTTTATGTTGTTGCACAAATAATTAGGCCTTACGACAAAGAATATAATCAAGGTGCTCAAATTAAAATGGGCCAATATGTTACCGCATATATAATGGGTAAAGAAGTTGAGAATGTTTTAGTTATTCCAAGTAGTGCTATATATCAAGGAACTTATGTCTATACAGTAAAAGATAACTTACTTATACGTAAGGACATTAAAGTAGGTTGGCAAAATGGACAAGAGTCTATTGTTGTTTCAGGCTTGAATGCAGGTGATCAGTTAGTGTTAACCTCTCTTGGGCAAGTTAGTTCAGGGACGCCTGTTGCAGTCAGCAATGGCATTGAACAAGCCTCCTTAAGGGAAAATAAAAACAAGAAGAAAAGAAACAAAAAAAAGGATGTTAAAGAGGTACGTGGCGAATGATAGCTTGGTTTGCAAAAAATCATGTGGCAGCTAATTTATTATTAGTGAGCATATTATTGGTTGGTCTTTTTAGTTTAAGTACTCGAATACCGTTAGAAGTTTTTCCCTCTTTTGCTACAGACAGAATTAATGTTAATGTTTCACTTCGTGGTGCTACCCCTGAAGATGTTGAGAAAGGAATTTCAATTCGTATTGAAGAAGCTGTTCAAGACTTAGAAGGGATCAAGCAAATTTCCAGTCGTTCTTCTGAGGGCTCTTCAGCAGTCAACATAGAGGTTGAAAGCGGTTATGAGCCTCGAGAAATGTTAGCGGATATTAAAAGTCGTGTTGATGCTATCAATACTTTTCCAGCTGATGCGCAAAAACCGGTTGTTTCTTTAGCCACTAGGAAACGAGAGGTTATTGCCGTTACAATCGCCAGTGAGTATGGAGAAAAAGAAACGCGAGAGTATGCTGAGAAAGTAAGAGATGATCTTCTGCAACTGCAAGGTGTTACACAGGTTGAACTTACCGGTGTTAGAGATTATGAAATTGCTATAGAAGTTTCTCAAGATAAATTACAGCAATACAACTTAACTATTTCACAAATTTCTTCTGCGATAGCCAACTCGAGTGCCGATGTTTCAGCGGGTAATTTAAAAACCCAAGGTGGCGATATTCTTTTACGCTCTAAAGGTCAAGCTTACCGCAAAAACGAATTTGAAAACATCGCAATTAAAACGCATGTTGACGGCTCTATTCTTCGATTAAGTGATATTGCAAAAATTAGCGATGCATTTGAAGAAACTCCAGTGAGAACTAGATTTAATGGTAAACAAGCAGCGTTTATTGATGTATATCGACTTGGTCAACAAAGCGCCATTGATGTAGCTAAATCGGTAAGAGATTATATTGATGCAGAACAAGTAAACCTTCCTGTAGGCGTTGATTTAAGTTTTTGGGATGATGACTCTCAAATTGTTAAGAACCGTATTAAAACGCTAACAACAAGTGCCTTACAAGGCGGTATCTTAGTGCTAGCTTTATTAAGTTTGTTTTTAAGACCTTCAATAGCTTTTTGGGTTTTTCTTGGTATCCCTGTTTCGTTCATGGGGGCCTTTATTGCTATGCCTTTGTTCGGCATTAGCTTGAATATCATGAGTTTATTTGGCTTTATTTTAGTGTTAGGTATAGTAGTTGATGACGCTATTGTAACGGGGGAGAATATATATAGTCATTTGAAAACCTCAGAATCTGGAGAAATGGCAGCTATTCGAGGCACACAAGAAGTCGCGACCCCTGTAACCTTCGGTATCTTAACAACCGTCGCTGCCTTTTTACCCTTAGCTTTTATTGAAGGAGCGCGTGGCGCACTATTTGCGCAAATTCCTGTGGTGGTTATTCCTGTTCTATTATTTTCATTAATCGAATCAAAGTTTGTTTTACCTTCACACTTAAAAGGTTTAAAACTTCGTTCTGAAAAAGAGAAAAATTCAAAACTAAGCCAACTACAGGAGCGATTTGCGGATGGCTTTGAACAATCTATTATTCGTTTTTACCAACCTATATTAAAAAAAGCAATTAATTATAAACGAGTTACGCTGTTAAGCTTTACCGGGATTTTATTAATTATTTTCGCTTTAGTAATGACCGGCTGGAGTAAATTCATATTTTTCCCTCGCATACCAAGTGAAACGGTTAGAGTGAGTTTATCATTTCCAGCAGGCACTCCTTTTGAAGTAACGAACAAGTATATTGTTAAAATGGCAGATAAAGCCGAAATGCTTCGAGCTAAGTATATAGAGCCATCAACTCAGCAAAGCGTTATTATGAATGTATTAGCGAGAACGGGAGGTCGAAGTGGTGGCTCTAATACAGGAAGTGTTATGTTTGAAATAACACCGCCTGAATCAAGAGAGTTATCAGTTACCTCAAGGGAACTTGTTCGTGAGTGGAGGCAGTTAATTGGTGTTATTCCTGGTGCTGAAAGTATTACTTTTAGAGCAGAGATAGGGCGTTCTTCGGACCCTATTAATATAAGTCTTAGTGCTAACTCTCTTGATACACTAAGAGATGTTGCAGATAAAGTTAAACTTCGTCTTGGCACGTATCCAACCGTATTTGATATAGCTGATACATTATCTGATGGTAAAGAAGAGTTACGTATAGAGCTTACAGATCAAGGTAAGGCATTAGGTTTGACCAGAGTAAATATCTCTAGGCAAGTACGAGAGTCGTTCTTTGGCTCAGAAGTTCAGCGTATTCAAAGGGGGCGTGATGATGTGCGAGTTATGGTACGTTTACCTTTGAATGAAAGACGAACTATCGCTGATTTGGAAAATATATTAGTCGAAACACCTAAAGGTGGCGCTGTACCTCTATCGCATGTAGCAAGTTTTATTGCGGGTAAAAGCCCATCAACGATTTCAAGACTTGATCGATATAGAACAGTGAATGTGAGTGCCGATGTCGAGAAATCGAACACTAATATGACTGTTCTTCAAGGGGATTTAAAAGGCTTTTTAGATGAATTAATGCAGCAGTACCCAGGTGTAAATTATGAAATGGAAGGTGAAGCGAAAGAACAAGCCGAGTCTTTTAACTCATTAGGTTGGTCGCTACTTTTTGTTTTCTTTATTATCTACGTACTACTTGCGATACCGTTTAAGTCTTATTTACAACCGATAATTGTGATGAGCATTATTCCCTTTGGCATGATAGGCGCAATTTTAGGTCACTGGATTATGGGGATGGAATTAACCATCATGAGCTTATTGGGTATGCTAGCGCTTATAGGTGTTATCGTAAACGACTCTTTAGTTCTTGTTGATTACATTAATAAAAAAGTAGGCGAGGGCATGGATGTAATGCAAGCAGTTCTTACTTCTGGCGCTGCTCGCTTTAGACCGGTTATTTTAACTAGCTTAACCACTTTTATTGGCTTAATACCTTTATTGTTTGAGCAATCAACACAAGCTCAGTTCTTAATTCCGATGGCGGTATCATTAGGTTTTGGTATTTTGTTTGCGACATTAATTACGTTGATATTAATCCCTGTTAACTACCTCATGGTAGAACAGATAAAAACGTTTTTTGGCTATCAACAATCTGCTTCTTTAGGTAACAATAGCCTATAGCGCCAAAGTAAAGGGGAGGAATTGGCTCCCCTAGCTTAATTAACAAAATGGCCCAGAGCAACTCAAGCAAATGCTACTTGAGCTGAAGCCAGCTGTTGCAGAAAAAGATAAAGAGCTCGCTAAAAAGATGAAATTATCCATGATCTACTCGAACGTTATGAAATAGCCATACGTAAGCAGTTAGGTCAAAGCTCAGAGCAAAATCCAGGTGCAGGTTAAACCTTCAAGGAAGCTGAAGAAATACTTGATGAAGAGATAAAACGCTTCTAGCTGAAACTGATAATGAACAAGCAACCTCAGTGAAAAAGTCACCTAAACGCAAACCTCTGCCAAAAGACTTACCACGAAAAATAGTCACAGTAGAATTACTTATAGAGCAAATATCAATATTGCTTACCACTTTATCACCAAGAAAGTATATTTAACGATTATGGTATTAGTTTAAGTTGTTAAACGATGTCAGATTGGTTGATTCGTTGTAGTGAATTGCTGATGCCGTTATATAC
>CAWVWK010000031.1:0-20213 GCA_963933725.1 uncultured Colwellia sp. | reverse complement strand
TTAAATGCAAATATACGTGTTCAAGCTTTTTCTTCTTTGAAATACACCGGAGCAGAGCAAGCAAATGCGATAATATGCGACTGGTTTATTGGTGAAGAAGAATAACTTCATCGTGAGAGCTCTGAGGATAGAGCTCTCAGCAAAAAAACTCTCCGCGAAAATACCTCATCTAAAATACTATCCTTTGATATTGACCTCATTAAAAGTAAATTCAGGGATAAGTGTTCTTATCGAATTAAGTAAATTGCACAGATGAGAGAAGGGAAGTTATGAAAATCGAGTATCGAGTGAGTTCAAAAACCACACTTTCAAGTCTTTATTAACCCTAGCTTTCCGTACTTAACCTATACGGTCTCGTTTCTTATCCACACTTATCTGCGGACAAAAGTGACTAGTTCCTTGACCTTACCCAAAAAGTCTCGTAATTCGTGAAATTTGCATAATTCGATGAGATCGCTAGTCGCTCATTAGCTGAGGAGTAAATAGATTCAAGCCAATAAGCGGTGCAATGACGATGTTTCAGAAACCCTGAATTCAAGCCCTTATTTTATTTCAGGCATAAAAAAACCGGTGAAACTTCAAAAGAAATATCACCGGCAAACAGCTTATGGGGAAGCTAGAATTAAGTTTTAACAAGTATTCGCTAGGAATGAAATTATTATAGAGCAAGAACTCTATTGATGTAAAGTAAAAACTCTAAAAAATTTATATTTTTATTATATTCTTATTAGAGTGTAGTTAAGGGAAGAAATGTAGCACTTTTTAATACTCAATTTGGATTCTAATTATCTAAAAGCTATAAATAACGAAAAATAGAATAAAAAGAAATAAGAAAAAATTAAAAGATATTTAAGCTTTCTTAAAATCACCATGAGCAAGAAAACGGATAATTTGATTGATAACATCTGTATTGAACGTCATCATTGGGTGGGTTGTTTTTATCTCAATATGATCTTTCATACCTGTAAGTTTGGTACTCTCAACTGAAACTTTACCATCATTTTTCCCAGGGATTAAGGAAGATAGAAGAAGGTTTACACTTTGCGTCCCTGCAATAATACCCAGTTCAAAATCAGCAGCGCCCAGGCATTTTGGTACGCTATTGTCTTTTGTACCGAGCTGCATACCTGCTTCACCATTTAATAATTGAAATATAGAGAATCTAGACAGTTTATCTACAACTTCACTACCTTCATTTGGTGGACCAAGCATAACCACTTTGTCTAGATTTACAATAGTATTCTGGCTGAGGTATTGTCTAACTAAAATCCCCCCCATGGAATGTGTTACGAAACTCACAGGGTCGTCACCACATTGTTGCAAAGCATCACCGATGGCTTGATTAGCTAATTCTTCAATGTGTGTTTCTCGAGAGGGATAATTAACATTTATAACCGCATAATTTTCTTTAATAAGTCGGTATTCAATACGAGTCATTGAAATAGAAGAGCGTGCTAAGCCATGCAATAAAATAACCCATTTTTTATTAGGCATTTTTCCTCACATCATTAAAATTTAATCAACAGACTCTAATATAGCAATAATTGTATGGTGGTAAAAAAGTATTATGATCGAATGCTTTTAACATAACCCTCAGCATTAGCGCGCCTAGCGGATGCTGCTACCTCTTTGGGCACTACTGTTTTACCAATAGGAGCTAGGGATATCACAGCGAGTTTGAAATGTTGTATTCCAAATGGAATGCCAATAATGGTTATAAAACAGAAAATAGCGGAACAAATATGGCCTAATGCCAACCAAAGCCCTGCAAAAATGAACCACACTATATTACCGATAAAGCCAAAACTTCCGGTACCTATATCTTCTTCTAAAGTAAGTTCATCGCGAGAAATGGCTTCTTGACCAAAAGGGAAGAAAGAAAAGCTACCCATTACAAAGCAAGCTTTTCCCCAAGGAATTCCAATAATACTAATAAAGGCTAATAAACCGAAAAACCACCAAGCTAAGCCCATAAAAAAGCCACCTAATAAAAACCAAAGTATATTACCCAGTAAACTCATTATAGATATTCCCTAATTTTCTCTCTATTGCTTAATTCTACTTCCCAATTAACTTTGATCAAGCGACAACACTAGTTTCTGCTTTAGGATTTGGTCCATATTCATTGTCATCAACGCTGTCTTGTACTAAAAAGACAATCATCACAATAAGTCCTATAAGTGGCAGAAAGTAAATTAATTGCCACCAACCCGAACGTCCAGTATCGTGTAAGCGTCTAGCTCCCAAACTTATGCTTGGAATAATTAACAGCAAGCTAATGATTGCTGCAATCGTTTCAAAACCTAATAAAGTCAAAATAGCTTGAATAATGATATTGATTAAAACAAACATCCAATAGGCTGTTCTTGTTGCTCTGCCGTGAAAGTCAGCAAATTTTTCTACTGCGCTTACAAAATGTTCCATATAAAAAATCCTTTAAAAGTAATTAAATGAGAAGCTAATATCTCATACCTTTAACTATTTGAAAAGGATATAAATAAAGTCTTTTGAAGTTTGTTTGAGCTTACTCAAAATAAAACTTTGCACGTTTATTGTCATAGTTACCTACTTCATTCATTGTTTCAGCATTATATAAACGACCATTTATCATGGTGTAAGTCACCTTGTCACTGATACGGATATCTTTACTAACATCGCCATCGATAACAATAAGGTCGGCAAGTTTGCCTGCTTTAATCGATCCAATTTGAGAATCTAAACCAAGAGTTTGAGCAGGTGCTATGGTCGCAGTTCTTAATGCTTCAATTGGTGACATACCACCTTGAGCCATCATCCACATTTCCCAGTGCATAGCTAAACCTTCGCGTTGACCGTGGCCACCTGAGTTTACCTTAACACCTAAGTCTTGAAGCTCTTTAGCCACTTTAGCGACGTTAATGTGGTTGTAATGATGGTGTGGTGCTTTAGGTCTACGCATTGAAACAGGATCTAAAAACTCACTTGGAACATACTTACTTAAGCGTGGATGTTTCCACACTTGCGTTGTATCGTACCAGAAGTTTTCACCCGAAATACCGCCATAAGCAACGCCCATTGTTGGTGTGTAGGCCATGTTTGACTGTGGCCATAATTGCTTAATATCATCGTAAATTTTAGCAGTTGATATAGAATGCTCTAGTGTAGTGTGTCCATCAATAATCATCGTGAGGTTATGTTGTAATAAAGAACCTCCCTCAGGTACAACTAACATTTCAAGCTCACGTGCCGCTTGAATAAATTGTTGGCGCTGATTACGACGCGGTTGATTATAACTTTTAACACTAAATGCTCCAGCATCTTTTAGGCGCTGTACATGGAATTTTGCGTCATCTAAGTTATCAACATGCGCTGTATATCCTGCAACTGTTGCACCATATAAAATTGTTCCTGTTGAAAATAAACGAGCAGCAACAATTTTACCGGCTTTTTGCATTTCGCTTGCTGCAAAAAACTCTGTAGTGTCGTTACTTGGATCATGAATAGCTGTTACACCTAAGGCTAAACCAGCGTAGTTTTTCCAGTTTTGTTGTGGAATAATTTCATAGCTACCTTGTGGTCCGTGTGCATGTGCATCAACTAAACCAGGAGTAATACTTTTACCGGTAATATCGATAACTTTTGCAGACTTTGGTATAGATATTTGATCTTTAGTACCAACGGCTTTGATAACATTACCTTCAACAAGCACTACGCCATTGTCGATAACTTCATCACCTTCCATTGTAATGACTTTGCCATTTACAAAAGCAATTAGACCTACAGGTTTATCAACTTTTTGCATAAAGCTTAAATTCGTTGTCGTTACATTAGCAGATTCAGATTGTTCGGCATCATCATTTTCTTTAGGGCTTTCTGCTTTTAAAGCAAATAAGTCATTTACTTGCGCTTGATATAAATTAGCGCCCAGTGTCCAGTAGATGTTTTCAGATTTGCCTTGCCATTGAATACCTTCACCTGCACGTAGTGATAATTGTTCAACAGGGAAGTTTGTAGACTTAGGACCTATATCAATAACATCACCTCGCTCGACAAACGGTGTCACAAAAACTTTAAAACGCTCTGCAAAGGCTAGATACTCACCATCCGGTGAAACACGGTATTCTGTTGCAAATTTGCCTTGGTAAAGGGCTTTATCATCTTTACCGTCGATACTTACACTCGCAAGTTGTGGTTTTTCTCCACGACGAATTACGTAAACTTGTGAGTTACTTTTACCAAAGTGAGCTTGCACGCCATTTTTGGTAATTAATGTTGCCTTAACTTTTCTACTTTCACCTTTAACAGGTACGGCGTAAATACCTGGATTTAAATCCCAAGCTGGCTTAGTGATATAGCCACCAGACACTTTACGATATACAACGGTTTTTCCATCGGGAGAAAAAGTCGGTTCAATATACTTGCCTGGTTCATTTAATAAGGTTTTCGTTTTGCCACCACGGTTTGATACAACACGAATTTGACCTTGTGTTGCATCATTCCAAGTAGCAAAAACAATCTTTTTACCGTCGCGAGAAAAGCTCGGGTTTAATTCAAAGTTTTGAGTTTGCTTGGTCAGCCTTTTAGGTTGACCTTTAACTTGGCCATCACTTAAGCTTTGCGTGTAAAGGTAGCCCATTGATTCAAAGACAACTTGCTTACCGTTTGGAGATATCTTCACATCTCTTAGCATTTTAGTGGCAAAAGAATCTTGTTCAATTTCTTGTTTGAAGCTAATCGATTTTTGAATTTTTTTACTCGTTTTAACCTGAAACTCAATAACTTTTGCGTTGTTATGTACTTCTAAATCAGCCTGGTTTATGCCATTGATGTTGATGTCGGCATATGCCACTAGGTTATCAGTAACAGAAATGCGTTTAATTTTACCATCATCCCAAAAAACAAGGCTTTCACTATCTGGCGTCCAAGCAATCGTTGTATAAACACCGTGAATAGCCCATGTTTCTTGCATATCTCGTTCAAGGCCAGTGTAAATTAAATTACTTTCACCACTTTCTAAATTGTATAAATAAAGGTTAGAGTCAAAATCGTCACGACTTATATAAGCAAGGTATTTTCCATCAGGTGAAGGAGTAGGGCGAATAGCGCCACCTTTCCCAGAAATAATAATATCTATTTCACCTGTAGCTAGTTCAAGGCGTTTTATTTTATAAATACCTTTTACCGAATCTTTAGAGTAATGAAAGGTTTTCCCAGGGGTAGCATCTTGAGAAAAATATACGTACTTTCCATCAGCAGAATAAGCCGGTTCACCTAAATCTTTCTGTTGATTAGGGCGTTTTGTTAACATAACACCATTGCCACCTGTTTTGTGGTACATCCACACTTCACCTGCACCTAACGAGCGAGAACCTGTGAAGTGCTTCCGTCCTACAAGGTAGTTACCATCTGGTGACCAAGCAGGGCTATTTAATAAACGAAATGTTTCTTTTGTAACGGCTTTAGCATTACTGCCGTCAATATTCATAATCCATAAATTATCGCCACCATCTTCATCACTAGTAAAGGCAATATGCTTTCCATCAGGGCTAAATTTAGGCTGCATTTGCCAAGCAATATCAGTCATTAGGGCGGTAGCTTTACCACCTGATATTGGCATAGTGTAGATATCACCTAATAAATCAAAAGCAATGAGCTTAGCATCAGGGCTAACATCAACATTCATCCATGTCCCTGTTGTGACATCAATATTGGCGGTTTTAAAAACACCTTGGGGATCGTTCACCGACCACTTTTTATCTTCTTGGTTACCTTCTTCGCTAAAGGCAAGTTGAGAGAACAATAAACCCATTGTTAATAAGGTCGATGAGATAAGGTTTGCAGTGTTCTTTAAATAATGGGCTGGCATTTTTAATTCCTAAACAGAATGAAAGTTAATTATCGTAATCACTATATCATTATCGTCACTTGTATATATCGTGAGATTATAAAAAAGCACAAAATTAATCCAGGAGCTACTAACCTTTCAGTTTACAGCTTGGTTACTCTTGCAAAAGCGTAACGCTTTTTCAAGGAAATCCAAAGGACTATAGCTAATTTACATCCAAGACTTACCAGAGCTCTCCACAGTATATAAAGCATCATCAATAATTTTATAGCCGTATGCCTCATCGATAAAGGGAACACTTTGAGAGCCAGAAGCGGTAACTAAGCTTATATTTATTAGTCTCTTACGTTTCAAAAAATAACTTTGTTTAAAATATGTTTGTTGTACTTTATAGCGAGGAAAACAATAGTAATTAACACCGAACATGCCTTTTCGAATATAAATATACACATCGTCTTGTGCAATCCCCCAACGCAACCAACGACAGGTTATTAAGATAGTCGCAATACAAAACAATGCAAATAAAACAGGTACAAATAAGGGCTTGTCATCTACCACTGAAAATATGCTCAATAAAGTAAATAGCGGTAAAAATATGTAGACAATGTACTTGATAAGGTAATGCTTGTGGATGTTTTTATAGGTAATTGTCTCTAATTGATTATTAGGATAAACATTATTAATTAATTCTTTGCATTCATTGGCAGTAACTGATGGGACAATAATTTTATTATTAGAGGCACCTGGTTGCATGTTTTGAAAGTGGGCATTACTTTGTTCAAATTTTAAATTAATGCGCTTTAACAAAATATCTAGCCAGTCTTGTTGTCTAACGACCATTTGTAATCGAGCTAAGCGCATGGTGACTTCATGTTTGCTTAATAACCCACTTCGTCTTATATATCTATCTTCAAGCTTATGTAATGTGAAGCCATAAAAACTAATAATGGCACCCGCAATAGAAAACAGTGTCACAATAAGCAATACGAATAAGCTAATTGAAATAATTACTAAGCTCACTTGCCACCATGGTTTTTCTGCAATAGATAATATTTCTTCAATATTAATACCTATATACTGACAGGCTTGAATGCCGTATTTTGTAATTTCATCCAAAAATGGCATTAATAAGCCGATAAAAATCCATACTCTGTTGCTACTAATACCATGAAGAACGAGATCGCCAATAGAGCGTTTATTTAATAGAGTGCCTGGAGAATCAATATGGGGAGAGATGTTAATTGCACTTTCTGTGTTTGAGGCCAAAATCTCTGAAGAATTTGCAATCGGAGGTTTAACATTTATCTTCTCTTTTACTTGGTCATGGCTAGCTAATATTTCCGATTTCAGTTGCTCAGCATAATCGATTTTAAGTGCAACTATTTTCGCTTCTTGTTTAGATGAACCGGCCGTATCAAGCTCTAAGCAAGCATAAGAAAACGGACGATAATAAATTGGCTGTTCAAGCTTTACATTCTGTATTCTGTTGAAAGGTAAATTTATGTTTTTCTTAGAAAGAACGCCCGAACGAATTTCTATGTGGCCATTTGACAAACGATATTGGAAGAAGTAAAACTTTAAGGAAGTTAAAGCAACTATGAAAGCGATAGTTATTGCAATAACGGGTAGCCACAAATGAGGATTAGCTAAAATTTTTTGATAACTTACTAAAATAACAGGTGTTAAATAAATGATGTTACCCAACAATTGACTGAACACTTTTACGGTGAAATACACAATTGCGATTGGCGATAAACGTTGCCATTTTTGCATGTCTTGCTTTTCTTTTTGCTGTTTCGCTTGCATCAAAGAAGTTTGGTTTGCTCGGTTAAAAGGTAGGTTTTCTATTACCTCATTCTCAGTTATTTCTTCATAATTATTGGTCATGGTTGTTGCCTTGATGAACTGTCTCTGTCAATTCGCCGATCTGTGATTCTGTTGAGCTAGTTTTTGTAGCAATATTTGAGACTTCTGAAGTAACGGTGTTTTCATGAGAAATGTCTTTATGACCTAATATAAATTGTCTAATTTTTTGTGCTTCAATTAACTCTAAACCAGGTATTTCAAAAGTGTGTAGAGCACCACCGGCACTAAAAACCTGTAGGTTAGCTAAATTTAACTTTCTATCGATCGGACCTCTTCTTAATTCAACATGCTGTATCCTGAGAACTGGTTGGCTCACTGTGTTTTTGAAAAAAACACCCGATGTATAGCTAATGTCATGTTCACGTATCGCGTAGAACTTTCTTTTGTCAGCAAATAAGCCATAAATAATAGATAACCCACCTAAAAAAGCACAAGCCATAATACCAAAGAGTAAAACTAATCTAATATTTGCAGGAACCGTAATAAAACTTTGTATAGGAGCAAACCACCATGCGAAAGAAAGCAGCATAATAAGTATTAATGTTGTAGTAAGACGAATATACCTTTTGGCTTTTATGTAGCTTTTTGAAATGCTCGTTTGTGATATTTGCGCTAATGAGGGCGTAGGAAGTGCATCAATCAACTTGTTAGTAAAAGCTTTAGGTTGATTTGCCTCGTCGGTGTTGTGTTTATCATTCAAATCCAACTCGTTTTGTATGATTCCTGGTTGCATTGACAAAGTTCCTTATTTTATTTGATATTATTTTTTATTTAACTAAGCGCCTCCTCTATGGTGCTTTTAGGCGCTTTTGTCTATGACAGCTAGTTTTACTTTAATATCAATTCCATTAAGTTTGTGATCTTGTTGTACGAAGGAAAAATAAATCAGGGCAAGGCGCTCGATTGAGTAATAGCCAGTTATTGGGATTGAGAGTAACGAAGCCATGACTTATTTTAACCAGTACAAGTGAGCAATAACTTAATTGAATTGGGATAATAGCCTTTCTTGAAGCCAAGCTGAAATATCATTTAACTGCTGTGGTAAAACACTATGTGGCATTGGATAGCTTTTCCAGGTTGTGTTGTAACCCGCTTGCTGTAATAAATCAAAAGCCATTTTTCCAGATGACATCGGCACTACGTCATCTTGAATGCCATGATGTTGAAGTAGAGGTGTGCTCTTGTTTGCTTCGTGGCAATGTTCAGGGAGTTTATCTGCCGTTGGCAAATAACAAGATAATGCTAAAATACCCGCCAAAGATTGCTTAAAGCGCAGGCCAGTAAATAAACTTAACACGCCACCTTGGCTAAAGCCTGCAAGTATAATTTTATTGGCTGGAATACCGGCATCAATTTGTTCTTGAATAAGCGCTTGAACACGTTTTTCAGAAACTAAGACACCTTCCATATCAGCTCTGTTGTGTAAATCCATGCTCTTTATGTCGTACCAAGAGCGCATAACATAACCTTGATTTATTGTTACCGGTTGCTCTGGGGCATGTGGGAAAATAAAGCGAATACCATGATCTCTAGGCAGCTTTAAAACAGGTACAACAGGTGCGAACCCGTCACCAGAATCGCCCAAACCGTGCAACCAAATAACACATGAAGTAGCAGGCATAGAGATATTATTATATTTAGGTTCAACAACAATTCGTTCTAACGGAGAAAGTGACATAATGCTTTGTTACCTTAACAATGAAAAATATATTTTAAACATGATAACAGGCAATGTGCGTTCAGTGTAGTAAGGAGGCTAGAAAAGATGGGAAATAGAGCGAGTTAAAAGTTGTGATCTGTCAGTTTTAAGTTATCAAACGGGAAACGTGTTGCGATTAAGATCAAAATACAAGCCTGTTTCTAATACCGAGGCGCTGCTCTAAAAAAGAGGAAGTCCAAGATCAATTTCTCACTTTTCTTTTACTCTACCCTAAAACGGTGAGATGACGAAGTTATAGATCAAAAGATAGCTTTCTAGATATTTTTAACTTACAGCTTCTCTTTGTGTAATTCGATGAGTTCTCTATCACTTCGCTCTTGTTTTTAAATCAAAAAAGAGAAATAAACTTAGAAAAAATGACCGGATGTTTGTTCATCAAGGCGACTTAAAGTAAACTATCATTAATTATAGTTTATTGTGAATATATCATGTCTTCATTAACATCATTAGAACAAGAAAAAACACCTGAAATTCAGCCGAGTAACTTAGCTTCAGAGCAAGTTAAAGGTGATGATACTTCTGCTACAGATAACACCACTCACTTTGGTTATAAAACCATTGAAAAAGAAGATAAAGTGTCTATGGTTGCTGGCGTGTTTCATTCTGTTGCTAAGCAATACGATGTAATGAACGATTTAATGTCTTTTGGTGTACATCGTTTATGGAAGCGTTTTACGATAGATGCGAGTGGTGTTCGTCCAGGCAACAAGATACTTGATTTAGCTGGTGGAACGGGTGACTTAACCGCAAAATTTTCTCAACTAGTAGGCAAAAATGGTAAAGTTGTATTAGCGGATATCAATAGCTCAATGTTAAATGTAGGAAGAGATAAATTACGTGATAAAGGCCTCGTTCAAAATATCGAATATGTGCAGGCAAACGCACAATACTTACCGTTTGAAGATAATACTTTTGATATTGTTACTATTGCTTTTGGTTTACGTAATGTAACCGATAAAGATATGGCATTGCGTTCTATTTATCGTGTTCTAAAACCTGGTGGACGCTTATTGGTACTAGAGTTTTCTAAACCAGAGCACGAATTACTGAATAAAGCCTATGATTTTTATTCTTTTAACATCCTACCTAAAATGGGTGAAATCGTAGCTAAAGATGGCGAAAGTTATCAATATTTAGCTGAATCTATTCGTATGCACCCAGATCAAGAAAGTCTTAAAGGTATGATGGATAATGCTGGATTTGAACAAACCAGTTATAAAAACTTAACCGGTGGTGTTGTGGCATTGCATAAAGGTTATAAGTTTTAGTGACAGGTTTAGGGAAACTTGAATTTCAACACGTATCTATAGCTAGTATGCTTTTTTAGGACAATTTATGTTTCAGCAAGCATTATGTTCAGCGCTTGAGCTTATCATCAATAAGGCACTTACGCTAAACTCTAAGGAAATTTCATTAGGAAGTCTTGAGTTAAAAACATTCACTGTTTTGCTTGACGAATTAGACTTTCCTTTAAGCTTTTCTTGCTCGTATGCATCCAAATCTTTAGTTGATGATACAAAATTAGTAGTGAAAATTATTGTGCTCTCTTCCATAGAGCAGAGCGATTGCTTAATAAAAACAAGTCTATCAACATTAAAAGAATTAAAAGAAACACAACAACTAACCCAGCTTATTAAGCAAGATAAATTAGAAATTGAGGGCGATATAAAAGTTGCTCAGCAATTTATGCAGTTCGCACAAAGTTTACATATAGATTGGTTAACTGAGTTAGCTAATCATATTGGTGAGGTGCCAACCTATAAATTGTCCGCTTTAGCAAAGAAGTCACTAAGCCAGCTGAATTTTACAAAAACTCAAATTCAAGCAGATGCGAGTGAATATATTGTTCATGAACAAAGGTTAGTGGTAACTAATAGTGAATTAAAACGGCTTTATATGCAGGTTAGTGAAGTAGAAAAAAATATTGCTCAACTTGAACAACGCATGCACAACATATTAGAAAAATTGGCTGTTAAGTGAATTAAACTTTAAACGTCTTTCATTATAGGGAACTTATTATTTGTGAGTAAACTTCGTCTTTATCATATCGTGAAAACCTTTCTTCATTTCGGTTTAGACGAAATGGTGCCCAACCACCTTTTACCTTGGTACGCCAAACTGGGTCGCCATTGCCTTTTCTGGATTCCCAATAAGCATAAAGATACGCCTATTGAACGACGTTTTCGCTTAGCTATTGAAGCGCTTGGTCCTGTTTTTATTAAATTCGGTCAAATGCTCTCTACCCGTCGAGACCTACTGTCTCATGAACTCGCGCAAGAGCTGGCGTTGTTACAAGATAAAGTAACCCCCTTTAGTGGCGATCAGGCCCTACAAATTATAAAAGAGGCTATTGGTGAGGAAGCCTTTTATGCAACCTTTACAGATTTTGACCTGAGCCCGCTTGCTTCAGCCTCTATAGCACAAGTTCATACGGCAACTTTACTTAATACAATAGATGAAACAGCCAGCATTATTCAAGAAGAAGTGGTCATTAAAGTTTTACGACCAAATATTAAAGAAACTATTCTCGCCGACTTAAATGTGATGGCTAATTTTGCACATATCGTCGTTAAGTGGTTTCCAGATGGTAAACGGCTCCGACCTAAAGAGGTTGTAGAAGAGTATAAAAAAACAATTCTTGATGAGTTAGATCTCAATAAAGAAGCCAATAACGCAATGCGCTTAAAACATAATTTTGAGCAAGGTAGCGAATACGATAAATACTTATTTGTACCTAAAATATATCAAGATTATTCTTTTGAAAATGTGCTGGTTATGGAACGTATCTATGGTGTAGGCATTGGCGATATAGAGACACTTATAAAACATGATACCAATATGGAGAAGCTCGCTGACCGAGGCGTAGAGGTTTTCTTTACGCAAGTATTCAGGGATAGTTTTTTTCACGCTGACATGCATCCCGGTAATGTTTTTGTCGATATTACCAATCCTAAAGATCCCACTTGGATTGCCATAGATTGTGGTATTGTTGGTTCCTTAAACAAAGAAGATAAGCGTTATTTGGCCGAAAATTTTGTAGCTTTTTTTAATCAAGATTATCGTAAAGTTTCCCAACTACATGTTGACTCGGGATGGGTTCCTGCTCAAACCAATGTTGATGATTTTGAAAAAGCTATAGAAAAAGTCTGTGCACCTATTTTCAATAAACCGCTTGCTGAAATCTCTTTTGGCCATGTATTGGTTAATTTATTTAATACGGCAAGACAGTTCAATATGGAAGTACAGCCTCAATTAGTTTTACTTCAAAAAACATTACTTTATATTGAAGGCCTTGGTAGACAGCTTTATCCACAACTCGACTTATGGAAGACAGCTAAACCTTTCTTAGAAAATTGGGTGAAAGAGGAAATGGGTATCAAAGCGGTATATGAAAAAATTAAAACGAATTTACCGTTTTGGAATGAAAAACTCCCTGAAATCCCAGATTTAATCTATGATTTTTTAAAGTCTCAGCAAGCTAACAACATTAAGCAAGAAGCTTTTATGATTCAGTTTGTGGAACAGCAAAATATCAATAATAAACGTGTTCTTAAAAGTATTTTTACCGGTAGTGGTCTAATATGTACAGTACTGTTATTTCTTTTTAATAAACCAGTTCTTTCTGCAATTGTGCTCGGTTTTAGTATCATTTGCCTACTATCATTGATCAATAAGTTGCGATAATAAAAAGCAACTATTCATGTGTAAACTATCAAGGAATTCATCTTATGCAGAACAAAATATCACTGTTCATTAAGGCATTAGTATTAACAAGCACAGCTTTTACTGCTCCGTTATACGCCGCAGAATCGAATGATAATAAAACCAATGAAGAAACAGTTGTAACTGAAAAAGAGCCTGTTATAACCAATACAAAAAATCAAGAAGATCCAACGAAAATCGTCACCAAAATAGGAGTTGGTTATAACGGCGAACTTACTTTTTCTGGGTCTCTAGCATTAAGCCAAACCAATAAAATTAACGGCAGTGTTAACAGTGATGGAGACGAATGGACCCTTGGTGGTTCTTGGTTGTTTTCTAAAGGTATTGTTAATTTTAATCTTGATGTCGATAGCTATAGGACGTCATTTAGTGTCGGTACTTTTGTGCCATTAAGTGCTTTAGGTGTAGATACAGGAGAGTGGTTGTTATTTCCTTTGGCTGGGCTATCTTCAACTCAAGGTGAACGAGATCAAAACAATGTAAAACCGGACAAAACCTATGGTGGTTATGCGGGTATGTTTGTCTTACGACCAATTAATGACGATTTTACGATAATAGGCTGGGGCATAGGAGGATTAGGTTCAAATGACTTTTCGAGTACAGGTGTTGGTGGTGGAATAAGTTATAAAATAGATCTACACCAGTCAGTTAATGCCGTGGCTTTTTATTCTGATGATATCTACCGCACTGATACTACGTACGGTTTAAATTATCGTTTCGAATTTAATTAGGAGAAGTCTAATACCAAGTTTATTAATGACCAGACGATTTTTAATGGAATTGGTATAATTTTCATTTGAACCAATGATATAGGTTAGCTTTTACTAATTGCTTAGCTAGTACAACTATAAAACACAATGAAGGAGTTATTTATGAGCAAGTTAAAAAAGAAGAAAACAATATTAATACATTCATTGATTTGGGCTGCAGCGGCGCTATTGTTTGCTTTTATTGTAAAAGGAAGTGAACGAGCAGAGCTTATGTTTATGTTCTTTGTCATTGGCTGGTACATTTCGCATAGAAACATAATGAAAAAATTCAGCACAAATAGCGACACAAACAACGAGTCATGTTGCTCATAGAGGTGGTTAAGGCGAGTTAAAAGTTTTAAGCGATCAGTTTGAAGTTCAGTTGAGAGAAGCTTCGAACATCGAGTAAAACAAAGACAACTTTAGAGCGTAAATGCTTGAAACCGGTTCTTTTGATTTGTTGAGTCGAACTTGTTCATGATGGTTTGAGGTTGCTTACTAATCGATGAGCTTCAAACTAAAGCTGTCTCTTTTTCTATCTGTTGAATTCATATGAAATCACGAGTTCATTAGCTATTTAATGCGTAACCGCCTTTAAGGTGGGCTATATTCTCAAAACCTAACCTTTGCATAGCTTGAGCTGCAACGAATGAACGACTACCACTGCGACAGACTAAAACCCATTTTTGCTGCTTTTTATCTTGTTGTTTTTGAATAAATTGCACTAAACGGGTCAGTGGTACGTTTTCAGCGTCGATTTTGAGCTGTTGTAATGCATATTCGTGTGGCTCGCGGATATCGATTAACTTGGTGTTATCATTAGCTAGAGCTTGTTCGAGGCTTTCTTGATTATACTCAATAATCGCTTTTGCATCCGCTTGCATCTCAGTAAGTGCACCGCACATAATTTCTTTATCGGACAGATCGCATAAATGGCTATCTAATTCTGCTTTTTCAAATTCAAATTGTTGCTGATTGATTTTGTTGGTTAACGTATTTTCCAATAAACTATTGCGCTCACACTCCATTGAAAGTGTGGTCGTAAATTCATTATTATAGTCATGGCTGGCACAAATCAGTGTGTTATTACCAATGAGCCTATGCAAGTTTTTTAAACTGGCGAACATCGCTTTAGCGCTACTTGAATCGAAATTAGTTCGCCCTAAGCTTCCCATTAAAATTGTGTCACCGCAAAAAGCGAACAGACAATTATCCTTAATTTGTTCACTGATGTTTTCTAAATTATTGAAAGGTTTACATAGCAGTAAGCTGATGCTGTCATCAGTATGCCCTGGTGTTGCTACTTTAACAAGCCATTGACTTCCTACTTGGATATACTGTAACGATTCCGTCTTCGAAGACGACTCATACTTCAAATGTTTTACTGGCCAACCTAGGGCATCTGATTTTTGGTTAGCAAGGTGCTTATTAGCAAGTGGCACTCGGCCAGATGCATGGTCTGCGTGTCCGTGTGTGTCGATTACTGCAACTAATGTTAACTTTTGGCATTGTAATAA
Organism: uncultured Colwellia sp.; assembly: GCA_963933725.1. Lineage (GTDB taxonomy): Bacteria > Pseudomonadota > Gammaproteobacteria > Enterobacterales > Alteromonadaceae > Colwellia. The sequence goes on along the minus strand of CAWVWK010000031.1, from coordinate 4,814 downwards.
AGTGTCTAGTCGCTCCGTTAAGTCGGGAACCGGGTCAATAATGAAAACTTGTTTACTCGCCTTGTCAGCATAAATCCATGTACAATTTGAGCCAAAACGTAATTGCACTAATCCATTTAATGGCTCTGTAGTATTAATCTCACTATGATCTAATACCATACAGCTCTGAGTTAAAGCCTGTGCCGCAAAAGCAATGCGAAGACATGCTTCATCCACCTCTGCTTTTGTCATCGCTGGGCCAAAAGAGAGTCGTATTGCAGATTCACTTTGCCAAACAGGTAAACCCATTTCATCTAGCACAAAACTGCGTGTTACTTTTGATGAACATGCAGAGCCTGAGCTGACGCGAATGTTTGCTGCGTCAAATAAATCCATAATTTCTTTACTGCTAAAACCTGGAATTGCAAAGTTGATAGTGGTTGGTACGCTATTTTTAAAATGATGATTAAACACTATGCTAGGAAAAACCCTTTTTAGCGTTGCTACTAATTGTGTTTGATACTCTCGTAGCGTCTCAATACTTGAAAAAGAACTACTTTGGTTGTCGAGTAGCATTTCGAATATTACGTTAATAGCAGCCATTCCTGGTAAATTTTCAGTACCAGAGCGTAATCCACTTTCTTGGCCACCACCGGCAATAATAGGAGTAAAAGGAGCTGATTGACGAATATAAACAAAGCCAATCCCTTTAGGTGCATAAAGTTTATGGCCACTGAAAGGGGCGTAATCAATAGTCGTTTGGGCTAAATTTAAGGTTGTTTTCCCGAGCGCTTGTACGCAGTCGACCATCCAAAATATATTTGGATTAGCACGTCTAATAACTTGTTCAAGCGCAGTCAAATCTTGGTATACGCCAGTTTCATTATTTACCGCCATTGTACAAATCATTAGGGCATTAGGAGCTTCTTTTTCTATATAATTTTTATCTAGCTCACCAAAAGAATCGACAGGGATGGCCTTTATTTCGGCATGAATATCTAAAACTTGATTCCAGTGCTTTAAAGATTCAGGTACTGCTTTATGCTCGGTAGCACCATAAAGCAAACTATACTTTTTATTAGCTATAATGTGTTTTTTCGCTTCAACAAGCGCGGAAAGAATCCCTGTTTGAATACCTTCTGTAGCACCACTTGTAAATATTACGGTACCAGAATCAGCACCTATAACTTTTTTAGCATTGGTGCGCGTAGTTTCCATTAAGTCTTTAGCTCTCAATCCTGTCATATGGCTACTGCTTGGATTGCCAAATAAAACTTCCATGCTATTCAATGCAGCTTCAGCCGCTTGAGGTAATACGGGTGTTGTAGCATTGGCATCGAGATAAACTTGACTAAGAGGTGCTAAATTTTTCATGGATATTACTCATTGCTTGATATTAATTTCTATATAGCTTTTTGGTATAACTAATTCCTGTTGGTTATATTAACATATTGAAATGTTCGATCAAGATTTGTACAACAAGAAGACGTTTTTAATTTGTTATTTTTTGTTTGCTGTGTATAAAAACGTTCCATTTTTTGCAGTTACGTAGCGAAAGATAATAAAAAAGGCCACTTTAGATAAAGTGACCCTTAGATAAACCCGCTGAGCTGCCTTTATTGTAAATACGAGTAAGCTATTTTATAGTTAGCGAAGTTAGCTGGTTATTCACACAAGCAGCATCGCGACAAATAGACTCGTCAGTTTTTGATTGCTTATAATCATCATTTCTGTGTGCGGTGCCAAAACTACGAACTAAAATGGGCTGTGTATTAAAAACAGTGGTATTTAAAAAGTGGTTCATTTCATCTTTTGTTAATGCACTAAGTTGAGCAACCATTTTATCATTACTATCAAAATTAACTGCTTGGTCATTAATTTCCTTCCAGTAATAAGAGGTTCTTTCACCAAGGTTTTTATGTTTAGCTAAAATACTCTTTATTAATCCTTGTTTATACTCAGAAAACTCTTTATCAGTCATTTCACTTAAGGTGCCTTTGTAATCCGCCATGAACTGATTAACTCGTCTCATCAACTCAACGGGACCTGCTTTAGGCGACTGGATTAAAAAGGATAAACCAGGATTTTCCTCTAAAAGCGTATTTCTACCAGATACGATATAACCAAGTTGCTGTTCGGTACGAATTTGCTTATAGAATGGAGCATTTAACATGCTACCTAATAAACCGTACTTCGCACGATTCTCAAGTGAACTATCAGCATTGATATAACTTGCCACTATCGTGGAGTCATTGTGATCAACCTCTATCTCTAACGTTAATGAATGATCGGTTTTGTTTAAATAGATCACTTTATCCGCACGAGATTTAGCCGTAGATTCCTTCATGTTCAAACTGTATAAGGTTTGTGCAAGTTTTATTGAATCAGCCTTGAGCATGTTGCCATGTGCTAATATTTCAATTTCTACTGCTTGGTGAAAATCAGTCACATATTGCTGAAGTTCTTCTATGGTAACGCTAGTTAATGCATTCGCCATAGCAAATTTGCCGTAGGCTTTTTCATATTGAAGCTGAGAAAGTGCAGAAGAAGCTTGGCTGTATGGACGCTCAAATTTAGCATTGTTCCAACTGCGTATTAAACGGTTTTTGTGCAAAATAAATTCGGCTTCATCAATCGTTAAATTGCGAATACGGTTATTAATGGTGGAAAGTAAATCAGCTTGTTTCTCATCGTAACCACTTACCCCAAAGCCCATACCACTTGCTGTAGACCACATATTGTAATTTAGACCTGCGGCTTTAGCGGGGTAACCAAACTCATTTAAACTGTCATTTAATAAAGCATTATAAAGGTAGTTTTTGGCTCTAGAACTAACATCTTTTCCTGCTTGATCTGAGTAGATTTGAACATAAACATCAGCCTTAGGAATATTAAACTCGGTATCTTGTTTATGCCAAAATTTAAAACCTGGCTTTTCAAATACAACACTTGGGTGTTCCGTGATAGTTTCCGTCGCTTTAAGTGCTAAGTGTGTTGCAATAAATGGGTTTGCAGCAGGCAAACTTAGCTTACTAATCACTTGAGGGTTATTATAACGAGCAATCTCTTTATCGCTTAGCTTTGATATAGCATAAGGCGTATCATATTCAGGCTGAACATGATCTGTTTTCAACCCCTTAGCAACTAATACTTGTCGCATATTTTCAGGTGTCAATTTAGATAAGTAATCTAAAAGTAACTTATGAGAGTATTGTGTATATAAATAATCGGCATTGAGTATATTCTTTGGTTTGTAGTATTGTAACTGAGTCGATAAAAATCTTGCGGTATTTGCAGCAGAGACTTTTTCCTGAAAGTCAAAGTTGGTTTTAGCAATGGCACTCAGTTCGTTAAAGTATGACTGATTCTTTGTTTCATCTTTTAATAATTCAAAATACGAAAATATCGCTTCATTAACGTCTTGGTATTGCTCTAAGCCTTTAGGTGTCAGGTTTATGGTAACACTGAATTGTTCGAAATCATCAGGCCCATAAGCATTGGTACTTAAAGATTCGATTAAGCCTTTACCTTTTAAGTAACTAAATAAACTTCCTTCAGCTTCTTGTCCAACAATACTTACTAGAAAGTTAAGCGGTTTCTCTTGCAAATATTTACCTGCATTGGGTACTGGGAAATATACCGTAAGCGTACGTACATCTTTCATGGGAACAATACTTATATTTACACCAAGTTGCTCAGGTAAATAAGGCGCTATTTTCGAAGGGGTTGATTTGCTACCGTTATTTGGAATGGCGGTAAATTTTTCACGAGCCCATTGCTCTAAAGTATCTAAATCTTCTCGACCAACTAAAGATAAAGCCATACGACTTGATGAATAATATTTTTTGTATTGCGCTTTTAAGTCGTCTATTAAGAGATCATTTTCGCGGTCAGCCAATGTATCTAAGTTACCAACAGAAAATTGACTAGAAGGATGGTCTTGATTGGTCGTATCTTTTAATACCTCACGAATACGACGCGCATCATCTTTAATTTTCATGCTGTATTCAGAGTGAACAGCATTTTTTTCACGGTCTACATATTCTTTATCTAGTGAAGGGGAAATAAAGAATTGTGCAAATCGGTCTGTGGCTTCTTCAAATGCGTCTTGGTTTACTTGGAAAAAATAATTGGTATGTTCTTGCCCAGTACCTGCGTTTGACCAACCACCATTGGCTTTTAAATATTCGCTATACTCTCCTACTTTTGGATATTTGTCGGTTCCTAAAAATAGCATATGCTCTAAAAAGTGTGTTAAACCTTCACGATCTTTAGGATCAGCCATATGGCCTATATGAACATCCATCGATGCAGCGGATTTATCCGCTTTACTATCCGAGACTAAAATAACTTTTAAGCCGTTGTCTAAAGTTATATAACGGTAGGTACGGTCATCATTTTGACTTTTGACAACGGTATTGATGTCATTTTCAAGCTGGCTTTCAGTTACGTTAATAGTAGAAGCTTGATCGCTAGAGGTACAGCTACTTAAAGCGCCGATACTAAAAGCTGCCCCTATTAAAGTAGCAACCATTGTAGGTGTCAATTTCATCTGTAAATCCTTATATCTTTAATGTTTATGTAATAGCTTTATATAATGTAAGTTATTATTTTAAATCACTAATATACCCTTCAAAAGTAAAATATTACAGTCTATAAACTCGTGTGGCGAATTTTTAATACCAGCACGTAAAATTGAGCAAAAAAAAGACGCTAAGTCAGCGTCTTTTTTTTATTTTGAATGAAAACAAAGTCACATTAAAGTTTAGCAAAGCATTTTGCCGCTGCATCTAATGTTTTTTCAATAATTGCATCGGTATGTGCCATCGATAAGA
>CAWVWK010000030.1:0-20275 GCA_963933725.1 uncultured Colwellia sp. | reverse complement strand
TGTATGCCCTAGCGCGATAGCGATTGTTTTTTGGCACTCTTTGTAAAAAACTCCACCTTTTAGCTTCCCTTGCTCGTTTAACCTTTAACCTTTAACCTTTGGCCATGACACTAACCAAGGTTTATTTAAACGTTCAATAACCTCTTGGGTAGTATCTAAGAGGTATTCAACACCACTTGTTGGTGGTGCAATAATTTCATATTGTTCATTTAGGTAAGTAAACTTTAAAGCGTAAGCGTGAAGATAGCCTCGGTCTATCGGCTTTAGTGTTTTACCATGATAAAGTTCATCGCCTAAAATAGGGGAACCGATGCTGCTTAAAGCGACTCTTAATTGATGCGTTTTACCTGAATGTGGCTTTAATAAATAAAGTCGTTTTGAATCGCCAATAGAATATGAAAAAAACTGCGTTATAGCTGGTTTTTTCATACTTCGTAGTAATTTCCATGCACCTCTGCGACTCTTTGCCATATCTCCACTGATGAGGCCTTGTTTTTTAGATGGTTTTTTGTCACTTACCGCTAGGTAATATTTTTCGATAAGATGGTTGCTAAATAACTCACCGAAAATTTGAGCTGCAGATTTATTTTTGGCAAAAATAACTAAGCCGGATGTCATTTTGTCAAGACGATGTACAGGATATAATTCATTATCTAGGTTACTAGAAGAGTTTTCAGCATTATTTATGTTATTCAAATGACTTTTGACTTGTGAAAATAAGCCTTGACCTATAAGTCCTTCATCATGGAAGTTGATGTTCTCATTTTTAGAAATGACAATAAAGTCATTGTTTTGGTAAATAATTTGAAACATGATGTGTATATCGAAAACTTTTAATGAAAGATTATATCACTAAGTGCTATCTTATGTGTGATGATGAAGATAGACCACTATACTCTATCTTGCTAAATATTATATTGTTTAAAAGTATGAAGTGAATGTATTGTATTAAAATAGAGCAAACTAACCTTTTATTTTATCAGCTAGCGGTTATCTCTACCTTTTTAATTTAAAACCTTTACACTACGCTTATTAACTAATGAATTAATTGCATTTATCTATTCCGAAGGGGTTATTGTGAGCTCATCTCTACAAAATAACATTAACTATTTTAACAGCACTGAGCATTTAGAAAGTCTTACTGGTATCGGTCGAGGTATCGAAAGAGAGACATTACGTATACTTCCAGAAGGTAAACTATCTCAAGAACCGCATGCATACCAATTAGGTTCAGCCTTAACGCATGGGCAAATAACCACAGACTATTCAGAAACGTTATTAGAATTTATTACACCGGTGAGTAAATCCCCAGAACAAGCGATAGCACAACTTCAGGATATACAAAAGTATACTTTTGGTGTGATAGGTGAAGAATTACTTTGGCCAATGAGCATGCCTTGTTTTGTTAATGATGCCAATAGTATTCCTCTAGCAAACTACGGCCCCTCAAATATTGGTAAAATGAAAACCGTCTATCGACAAGGGCTAAAAAATAGATACGGTAGTATGATGCAAATTATTGCTGGTATTCATTTTAACTTCTCATTTCCAGACACCTTTTGGGATGCGCTTAAAATACTGGAGAATAATGACAACAATAAAACAGATTATATTTCAGATAAATATCTTGCAACGATTCGAAACTATAAGCGTTTTTGTTGGTTAATCCCATATTTGTACGGTAGTTCACCATCTCTTTGCCCATCTTTTTTAGGCGGTAAAGAACATAGCCTGCCTTTTAAAAAATCAACAACAGGTGAGCTATATTTAGACTACGCAACTTCATTAAGAATGAGCGATCTTGGCTATACTGCAAGTGAGCAATCAACATTAGAAATCTGTTATAACAGCCTTAATGGTTATGTAGACGGTGTTCAAAATGCCATTGCATTAAAGTCTAAAGACTTTAGTGCAATTGGTATAAAAGTTAATGGCGAGTATCAACAATTAAACGATAACGTTTTACAAATTGAAAATGAACTCTATGCACCCATTAGGCCTAAGAGAGTAGCAAAATCGGGCGAAAAGCCTTCTCATGCATTAAGGGAGCGCGGAATAGAATACATTGAAGTACGCGCCTTAGATGTAAATCCATTCGTTGAAACGGGGATTAGTCTTGAGCAGGTTTATTTTTTAGATGTTTTTCTTATGTATTGTGCATTAACGCCAAGTGATGAGTTAGATTTTGAAACGCAAAAAGTACACGAAAAAAATATGGACGAGGTCGTCCTCAGAGGGAGAGACCCTTCACTTTTACTTAGAGATGAAGTAAGTGAAATTACGAATGAAAAAGAAAGTTTTAAGCTGAGAACTATCAAAGACTGGGGGAATGAGTTGTTTGAACAGATGGCTTTGGTTGCAGAGTTACTTGATAAAGCTTACGAAACGAGATCTTATTCAGAAGCGGTCAAGCGTGAGCAAGCTAAAATTAATGACGCTTCATTAACCCCGTCGGCTAAACTTTTAGAAATTACGCTCGATGAAAAGACAAATATTTCCAAGTATGCTTTACAACAAGCTTCTCTATACAGAGACAAAGCGTTAGATAGACCTTATCAGTACTATAGTGAAGATGAGTTTAAAGCGAGTGCAGAAAAGTCCCACATAGAGCAGAAAGGGATTGAAGAGCGCGATAAACTCGGTTTTGATGAGTTTTTATCAGGCTACTTTAATGAAGCGGATAGAGTTTAAGACAAAAAAAAGGCGCTTTAGAGAAAGCGCCGTCTATAAAGCCATAAAATACTTTATATAAATTAACAACCGAAAGCAATCCAGGGAAAGAAGCTTTCATAGAGTAAGAGCCTCCATTTGTTAAAAAGTTCAAAAAAATTGTGTTTTTTTTGTACTTTATTTTGTTTTCTTCTAATTGTTTTTCTAGTATTTTGATTTAATTATTAAATTTATTTCTTTTTAACAGAGCGACTTTTCCATGCTTTAATCGTGTTATAGCGCCACAAAGCCTGTATAGCAAAATAACCTAGCGTAGCAAACACAATACCTAAAATTAGACAACCTAATAAAAATGCAGGTCCTATAGTTGATAAACTATCTACAACCCATTGCCAGCTGGCTTCAAAAGCAAATTCTTGCTTTGGAGCGGCTGTAACCCAGGTACCTACAACATAACAACAATAAAAGATAATGGGCATCGTTAAAGGGTTCGTAAGCCAAACGAGCGCGATAGAAATAGGAAGGTTAGCGTGGAAAAAAATAGCCGTTCCTGCTGCTAAGACCATTTGAAATGGAACGGGCATAAACGCGAAAAACAATCCTATTGCAAAAGCTTTCGCTACCGAATGGCGGTTGAGATGCCACAAATGTGGGTTGTGTAAAAGGTTGCCGAAAATTTTTAAATATTTATTTTCTTTTATACTTTGATGATCAGGCGTAAAACGCTTTATTAGTTTTTTTGGCATATACTAAATACTTAAACAAGGATGTTGTTAATTAAAATTTATAAAGGGTTTTCACATGGATTGGTGGCTACTTACATTTTTCACCGGTGCGGTGTTATCTTTATTTTCACCTATAGTGCCAGAATTCGTTGCACTTTTCATCACTTTACTTATTTGTCTTGGCTTATGCCATTATAGACCATTTCGTTTAAACTCGGGAGTGGTTTTTGGTTGCTTGTGGGTGTTTTTATATGCTAATCACGCCAACCCCCCATGGATAATTGACAATAAGCTTAACACAGAAGTATTCGACTCAGTAGGTGTCGTAGAGGGGCGTGTTAAGAGTTTGCAAACTTCACAAATAAACGATGGGCGTGACAATGTTGCTCAAAATGATCAGACTAAGCAACGCGAAAAAAAAGAGAAAACAAAATTTACCATCGAAGTGTATCATTTTAATGGCAGAGTATTAGAAAAGCCATTTCTACTGAAGTTAAATTGGAATAAGCCTTCATTTCAAATACTGCAGGGCCAAGTGTTAAGGCTAAAGGTCTCGATAAAACCCGCTCATGGGCTTGCAAATACTGGTGGGTTTAACTATCAAACATGGTTGAAAAGCAAACATATTTGGGCAACGGGTTATGTAGTTAAAAATACGCATAATCATATTGTGCTAAATCAACTAACTTATAGGCAAAAGTTATATTTAACTATTAAGGATAACTTACCAAAGCATGAGTTGTCGCCCTTAATTTTAGCGCTTACCTTTGGCGATAGAAGTCATTTTTCTCCTGAGCTTTGGCAAGTTCTTCAAGCAACAGGTACCGGTCACTTAATTGCTATTTCTGGCTTACATATTGGATTGGTTGCCAGTGCCGCATTCTTGTTTATGACTATGCTGTTTAGATGCTTTCCAAGCAATCTTATTAAAAGCATGATGTTATTATCTGATAAGTTTTCGCTCCGAAAGTTATCAATTTTTGTTCTTAGGCATATTACATCGAAGTTGGTTATTTCTAATCCTTCCACCTCTAAGCCTAAAAGAAGTGTCATGAGACTTTCATCGGTCAAGCAACCCATGCAAAAAATCGTCTTTCAACGTCTTAATATTAAATTCATTACCATTATCGTGAGTTTAGCTGTGGCCTTTTTCTATGGTTATTTAGCTGGCTATTCTTTGCCGACAATAAGAGCATTAGTTATGATCAGTTTTTATTGGCTTTCTCGTTTCATGGGGATAAAAATCCCTTTGTTAAGATGGTTGTTATTGACCTTGTTCATTATCACAACTACATCTCCTTTTAGCCTATTTACAGCGAGTTTTTGGTTGTCATTTTACGCCGTTTTTTTGATTTTTTTAACCCTTTGGCGATTTAAGTCAATGATAAGTACAGGCGGTTCTTTTTTTCGTTTTGTTAAGGGATTATTGATCATACAACTCACATTAACGTTTATGTTACTGCCCATGACAGGACTTTTTTTTGGGCAATTTTCCAGTGTTTCATTGTTAGCAAACATCGTTGCCGTTCCATGGATGAGTTTTGTTACCATCCCATTAAGTTTACTATCTATATTTTTTTCATTTTTTAGTACCTCTTTTTCAGAGTTATCCCTACAAATAACGCTTAATTCGATAAAATTTATATGGAAATGGCTACAACTTTTAAGTGAAAAATCTTTTGCGACTGTTTTTTTAAACCAAGAGCAAAGATTACTGTTAATACTTGCTGGATTTGCGGGCTTTATTACAATATTAAGCGCTTTTAGCAAGGAAGTGTTTTACACGCGAGTTCTAAAGCCATGCTTTAAAGTTGTCGTTATTGTGGTCTCTATATTTACAATAATAGCCTTGATTACTTTTCTTACTTTCCCTCGTTATTTTTTTAACGAAAAACCTTTGAAATATATGAATGTTTTTTCAACTGACGGTATCAAGCGTTTTACAAAGAGAAATTTATCTCCCTCTTGGCAGTTACATGTTTTAGATGTTGGTCAAGGTTTGTCCATTCTCATAGTAAAAAATAATCGAGCTATTCTTTATGATACAGGAGGAGCATATTCTAGTGGATTTAATATGGTTGATGCTGTCATTCTTCCATTTCTTAAGCATCAAAACATTGTTAAACTTGATAAAGTGATTATTAGCCATAGTGATAATGACCATGCTGGTGGATTAGCTGTACTTCTAAAGAATATAGAGGTTGGGCAGGTCATTATGAATGACATAAAAAATTATCAACAGCAGGTAATGTCTATCAACAAAAGTAACAAGCCTCTGTTTAAGTTAGCAGAAAAACCTAGTTTTTGTGAACAAAATAAAAAATTCAGTTGGCAGGGGCTCTCTTTTAAAATACTTTGGCCTGAAAAACTTAAAGGCCGTCATAATGATGATTCTTGCGTTGTCCTTATTGCTGATAATGAGCACAGCCTTTTACTCACCGGTGATATTTCTAAATCTGTAGAAAGGAAACTTATATCTCAATACCCAAATCTTCGAGCAGATGTATTGATTGCCCCACACCATGGCTCTAAAACGTCATCAAGCATTGAATTCATAAAACATATCAACCCTGATTTAGCCATTATGAGCGCAGGATTTTATAATCGCTGGAAGTTGCCAGCAGACGAAGTAGTAAGGCGCTATAAACAAAGGCAAATAAAAACACTTAATACAGCTGAAACAGGACAAATAATGCTCATCATGCCAAATAATCCTCCTAAGGATGAAGAGGTAAATCCTCAAAGCGAGGGAAGAATTGAAGTCATAACGTATCGAGGAGATCTTTGGCCTTTTTGGTTTGCAAAATAAAAGCTTAGATAAAAGTTGGTTGTAGATGATAATCAGGCTAAAATACAAGGAATATAAAGCTTTATACTTTTCTAATAATAAAATAACGCAAGGTTATTTAATTAGTGATTTACATACGAAAACCGCAGAGCAACAGTCGTGTAACGGTACGTTTTGTAAAACAGTAATTATTTTTAACCGGCTTATTTAGCCTAATCAGCGAGCTAATTTTAAATGAGTGAAAATAATACCTCAGCTAACGAAAAACCGAATTCTCTATTAAAAAAGAGGGGGGATTTTTCTCGTTTACTACGCTTTGCAAAACCTTATAAATTAGGTTTCGTTCTTGCCATTTTAGGTATGCTTGGTTACGCCGTGGTTGATGTTTATTTCCTTTCTAAATTACCCCCGCTTATTGATGAAGGGCTTTCAGGTAAGAACCCAGATTTTATGAAGTGGGCACCTGTTTTTGTGGTTGTCGCCTTTATTGTTCGAGGGCTGTTTCACTTTGTCGGTAATTTTTGTTTAGCTTGGGTAGGGAATCATGTAGTTTCCGATTTAAGGCAAAAACTCTTCGAACATATTATGGCAATGCCAGTTTCATTTCATGATAAAGAAAGTACAGGAACACTGATTTCTAAAATAACTTTTGATACTGAACAAGTATTAGGCTCGGTAAGTAAAGCGATTGTTACTATGGTGCAACAGGGAGCATTTGTTTTAGGTTTACTGATTATAATGTTTTACGAAAGTTGGCAACTATCGGCAATATTTTTAATCATTATGCCGGCGGTTGCTTTGATTGTAACGGTTGTATCGAAACGCTTTAGAAAGGTGAGTAAAAATATTCAAGGGGCTATGGGGGAAGTGACGAGTGTAACAGAACAAACCTTTAACGCACACAAAGTCATTTTAACCTTTGGTGGTCAAAAAAGAGAATCAAATCGATTTACTAAAATCAACCAGTATAATCGTAATCAACGAATGAAAATGGTAGCAACGAAAGCAGCAAGTGTTCCTATTATTCAGATAATTGCTTCTTTTGCGCTTGCATTTGTGCTTTTTGCAGCGACGACTGAAGAGCTAAAGTCGAGCATTTCTGCAGGTACTTTTATTGGTGTAATCACCTACATGACCATGTTATTAAGACCGCTTAAGTTACTCACCAGCGTTAATAGCGAATTTCAAAAAGGCATGGCTGCATGTAAAAGTATTTTCTGGGTACTTGATCAACCCTTAGAGAAAGATAGTGGAGAAATAAAGCTTGGAAGATCCAGAGGTGAGGTGAGCTTTAAAGCAGTGAATTTTGCTTATGATAAAAACCTTGATAACAATGAAGCGGTTGCGACAGACACTCTGGCATTGAAAAACATTAATTTTGATGTGGCGGCTGGTGAAAGCATCGCTTTGGTCGGGCGATCAGGTAGTGGTAAGTCTACATTAAGTGCATTGCTTTTAAGGTTTTATGATGCGACCGAAGGTCAAGTGCTTATTGATGGTGTAGATGTTAAAGATTATCAATTAAAGGATTTACGTCACCAATTCTCTTATGTATCGCAACAAGTGGTACTTTTTAATGATACATTGGCAAATAATATAGCGTATGGTAAACCTGAAGCAACCGATGAGGAGATTTTTGAAGCCGCCAAGAATGCACATGTAATAGAGTTTTCTAACGATATGCCAGAAGGCTTAAATACAAACATTGGTGATAACGGTGCTTTACTATCGGGTGGTCAAAGGCAACGTGTGGCCATTGCTAGGGCTTTATTATGTGATGCTCCATTTTTAATATTAGATGAGGCCACGAGTGCACTCGATACTGAGTCTGAACGACATATTCAAGATGCTTTATTAAGGTTAAAGCAAAATAGAACATCATTTGTCATCGCACATCGATTATCGACGATAGAGAATGCCGACAAAATAGTGGTGATGGATAAAGGCGAAATTATTGAAACAGGTACCCATCAGAGCTTATTAACTCAAAACGGCCCTTATGCTCAATTACATAATGCTCAATTTGATAGTTAGTACTTTATCATTTAGCTATTATAAAAATAAAATACATAACAAATTTCACTAGGATAATATGCGTTTAATCGAAAAGGTATGGTTTCAACAACATAGCGCAAAGTGGCTTTTAGTTCCTTTATTGTTGCCTTTAACATGTTTTTTTTGGCTATTAAGTAGCTTAAGAAGGCAGTGCTATCGGTTGAAGCTATTGAAATCTTATAAAATCAGTAAACCTGTTATTGTAGTTGGAAATATCGGCATTGGGGGTAATGGCAAAACACCTGTTGTAGTTTGTTTAGTCGAACATGCAAAAAAAATGGGGTTTAAGCCAGGGGTAATATCTCGAGGTTATGGTGGAAATCCGCCACAACAACCTTATCTATTAAGCTCAAGTAGTACTTCTATTCAAGCTGGTGATGAACCTGTATTGATTTATAATAGGTGTAATGTCCCCGTTGCAGTCGGAAGCAATCGAATAGACAGTGCTCACTTACTTATTGAACAAGGATGTGATCTGATTATCAGCGATGATGGTTTGCAACACTATAGATTGCAAAGAGATATTGATATTGTGGTTATTGATGGTAAACGTTTTTTTGGCAATGGATTATTGTTACCAGCAGGCCCTTTAAGAGAAGGGATTTGGCGTTTATCGGATGCTAATTTGTTAATTGCCAATGGGGGGGAGCCTAAAATAGTTCATACTAAATTAGGCTCTTTTGAAAAACTTTTGACGATGAAGCTTTTAGCTACTGAAATTTGCCACTTAAAATCAGGAAAGCGAATTTCTATTGCAGAATTCTTAGCAAATGATAACTTGTTTAAACAAACAAACATTGGAAGTGTTGATGTGAAATACGTCAATGCTATTGCAGGGATTGGCGCTCCACAGCGTTTTTTTGATACGCTTAAGCAAATAGGCTTTGATATTAATTTGCAAAAAGGTTTCGTTGATCATCAAGATTTCGTCGAAAAAGATTTTGCACAATTTTCTAGTGAAATACCGTTACTCATGACAGAAAAAGATGCCGTGAAATGTAATGTGTTTGCGCAAGAGCATTGGTGGTACTTACCAGTAGAAGCTAGCTTTACTTTTGAAGAGGAAGCACAAGTTACTTCTATGTTATCCAACTTGAAGAGATTATAAATATTAAGTCTTAATCTGGTTTAGTAAGAGGCCTTAGAGTCTATGCTTGACGAGTAATACTTTAAAAATAGAAATAAAAAAGAGAGAATAAAATGGCCTTTGACACCAAACTTATGGAAATATTAGCTTGTCCTGTATGTAAAGGAAAGCTTGAGTATGATAAGTCTAATAACGAATTAATTTGTAAATTTGATCGTCTAGCTTATGCAATCGATAAAGATATTCCGGTGCTTTTAGAAAGTGAAGCAAGACGTATTCCTTTAGAGGATAGCGATAGTCAAGAAGTAACTCAGCAGGGTATTTAAGAGCTTATGATGACACAAGTCCCTTTTATTGTTGTGATACCTGCCCGTTTTGAGTCAACTCGATTACCAGGTAAAGTACTCGCAGATATTGCTGGTAAACCTATGATTCAATGGGTTGTCGAAAAAGCCCAACAAAGTGGAGCGAGTAAAGTTATTGTTGCTACAGATAATGATGACGTTGCTAATGTGGTTGAATCGTTTGGTGGAGAGGTTTGTAAAACACGAGCAGATCATCAATCGGGTACTGAGCGTTTAGCTGAAGTCATGCAGACCTATGCTTTTAGTACGGATGAAATTATTGTAAATGTCCAAGGCGATGAACCTTTTATCCCACCTGAAAATATTGCTCAGGTAGCGAACAACTTAGCTTCACAAAAGCCAGGCCCTCAACAGGCCCTAATGTCAACACTCGCCATTACTATCGACAGTGCTGAAGAAGCATTTAACCCTAATGCGGTTAAAGTGTTAACCGATAAAGATGGCTATGCACTTTATTTCTCTAGGGCTACTATTCCCTATGATAGAGAAAGGTTTATAAATACCAGCGAAATATCAAATATTGGTGATTTCTATCTACGTCATGTCGGTATTTATGCTTATCGCGCTGGCTTTATCAATGATTATGTTAATTGGCCAACAAGCCAATTAGAACAAATTGAAGCATTAGAGCAGTTAAGGGTTTTATACCAAGGTGAAAGAATTCATGTTGCAGTTGCCTCTTCAAATGTACCTGTTGAAGGTGTTGATACACCAGAAGATCTAGAAAAAGCACGCCTTTATGCTGCATCACTCAGCTAATCTTTAAATAGGCTTTAGAAACAGAAGTTTGAAAGCTAAAGAGCAGGAATGCTAGAAAGCGAAAATGCTTGAGGGCTGGAAGCCGGTATTTTTTGAACTTTTTGGCTTAAAATTCTAACTATAGGTTATTTCTTTTTCTTCAGGTAAGGGGTCTTCACATGTCACAGTGTTGTCTCCTTTTTTGTTTTTTCTTTCTATATTTGTAAATACGTTCACAATGATTTCATCTATAGCCTTTATATAAATCAGAATAGGCACAAATAAAATATCTACTGCATGAACTTTATAATAGGTTATCCGTGTCTATAGATGAAGTTAATTAAAATATATTAAGGGGTAATAATGAAAAATAAGTTAACAGTTATAGGGGTTGCATTAGCATTAAGTACAAGTGTATTTTCTTGTGATTCGACACATAAAAATGAGCCTAGCGGGAATGAAAATATCAATAAAGTATCACTAAAGCAAAGCCAGAACCCACTCTTTGAACCGAGCCCACTTCAATATCAAACTCCAATATTTGATCAAATTAAAACGCAAGATTACCTCCCTGCATTTAAAGCTGGTATTGAAGCCCATAAAAAAGAAATTCAAGCCATCGTTGATAACAAAGCACCGGCAACATTAGAGAATACGCTAATCGCATTAGAGCTTTCAGGTGAACTTTTAGATAGGACATCACGTGTTTTCTATAGTTTAACAAGCTTGATTTCAGATGAAACTTTTCAACAGATAGAGGCAGAGGTTACTCCATTAGTAACGTCTCATTCAGATGATATTTATTTAAATCATACGTTATTTAATCGTGTAAAAGCAGTTGCCAAGGCAGAAATAAACTACTCTGCAGAAGATCTGCGACTAGTAGATTACTACTATGAGCTATTTATTCGTGCCGGAGCAAATCTTAATAAAACACAAAAAGCGGATATACGTGAAATAAACGCAGAGTTAGCATCATTAACATTTAAGTTTAATCAAAACTTGTTAAGTGTGGCCAAGAATGATGTGGTATTGGTGAACGATAAAAAACAATTGGCGGGTTTAAGTGATTTAGAAATTGAAAGTCTAGCGGTTGATGCAAAAAATGCCGATAAAGAAGGTTATTTAATCACGCTTGTAAACACTACCCGTCAGCCATTGTTATCACAATTAGAAAATAGAGCCTTGCGTGAAAAAATTTGGCTTACCTCAACTTCTCGAGCTCATCAAGAGAATGATCCTCTCATAAAAGAGATTGTTATCTTACGGGCTAAAAAGGCTAAAATTCTTGGCTATGCTACTTGGGCTGATTATAAAATTGCCGACCAAATGGCGAAAACACCGCAAGCTGTATTTAAGATGCTAGATAACTTAACACCAAAGTCTTTAGCAAAAGGAGAGGAAGAAGCGCAAGCTATTCGCCTAGAAATGCAAAAGGAAGGTGTTAAAGGAGAAGTGCAACCGTGGGATTGGGAGTACTACACAGAAAAAGTAAGACAAGATAAATACAACTTTGATGTTAACGAAGTGAAACCTTATTTCGAATTAGATAATGTTGTTAACAATGGTATGTTTTATGTGATGACAAAGCTTTATGGTATTAGTTTTACGCAACGTACAGACTTACCTGTCTATCATGAAGATGTAACGGTTTATGAAGTCTTTGATGAAGATACTAGCTCAATTGGATTATTCTATTTTGATCCTTACGCACGCCCAAGTAAAGCCGGTGGAGCTTGGATGGGAGAGTATGTAACGCAAAGTTTTTTAAAGACTAATAAGCCGGTTGTTTACAATGTTTTAAACATTCCTAAACCTGCGCCAGGGCAAGCCACGTTATTAACAAATGATGAGGTCGGCACTTTGTTTCACGAGTTTGGACACGCATTACATGGTCTATTCTCACAAGTTAAGTACCCGAGTTTAGCAGGCTCTAATACGGCAAGTGATTTTGTTGAATTTCCTTCTCAGGTTCATGAAGATTGGGCTTTTGAACCTTCAGTTTTAAAGCATTATGCCAAGCATTATAAAACAGGTGAAGTGATTCCAGATGCATTATTAGATAAGATGTTAGCATCGAAAAAGTTTAACCAAGGTTTTGATACCACAGAATATCTTGCTGCCGTTTTACTTGATTTAAAATGGCATGACATAACCCCAGAAACAGTTATTGAAGATGTTGAATTATTTGAGAGAAAGTCATTAATTGCTGCAGGTGTCGACAACAAACTTATCCCGCCACGTTATAAATCTGCTTATTATAGCCATGTCTTTGGAGGAGGTTATTCTGCAGGATATTACGCTTACCTTTGGTCTGAAGTTTTCGGTGCAGATGCATTTTATTACATGTTAGATAACGGCGGTTTAACCAGAGAAAATGGTGATAAATTTAGGAAAGAAGTGCTTTCTCAAGGCAACAGTAGAGACTTAATGCTTCATTACACTGAGTTTAGAGGGCAAGAGCCTACCATAGATGCCATGCTTAAAAGGAAAGGTTTTTAGTTAAATTATTTGTCATTATTTTCCATACCTTATGCTAGGCATAGCTGTGGTATGGATAATAATTTAAGTTTAAAATTTATTTCCAATAATGTTAACGCACACTACTAGCCTTACTTGTCCCGTTATATCTTTAATTTTATCTGCTTGGTCGCTTGGGTTAGGATTAATTGTTATAATCTCTTTTATATTAATACCTACAACCTTGACGAGTTAAGCCTGCTTTTTATCAAAAGTCTGGCCTTATTTATTCATCAAAAATTTAAAGAGAGTAATTATGTTTACCTTAGCATTAGAAGGCATGACAAAAGATGAGTTTTTAGCAAAATACTGGCAAAAAAAACCTGTTGTGATACGACAGGGGTTTAAAGACTTTCAAGACCCTATTGCACCCGATGAACTTGCTGGTATTGCAATGGAAGAAGCGGTTCAGTCACGCTTAATTCACAAAGAAGATGGTCAGTGGCATGCAGCGTTTGGGCCTTTTGAAAGCTACGAACATCTTGGTGATAAAGATTGGTCTCTGGTAATTCAAGCACTTGATAACTTCTCTGAAGAAGCCGCTGAAATTATTGAAGCTTTTCGCTTTTTACCTCATTGGCGTTTAGATGATTTAATGACAAGTTTTGCTATGCCTGGCGGAAGTGTTGGGCCGCATGTCGATAATTACGATACGTTTATTTGTCAAGGGTCTGGATCTAGGCATTGGCGTGTTGGCGATAAAGGTAAGCATCAAGAAGTTATTGCCCATGAAGCGTTATTACATGTAGAAGACTTTGAAGCCATCATTGACACAGAGCTTAAAACGGGCGATATATTGTATATTCCGCCAGGCTTCCCCCATGACGGGGTAAGTTTAGATATATCAATGAGTTTTTCAGTAGGCTTTAGAGCAAACTCTGCTATTAACTTGCTTAGCGGCTTTGCAGATCATCTGATAGATAACGAATTAGGAGCGGCGTTATTAGAAGATCCAGAGCGTTTATCAACCAAAGCAAGTGGTGAAGTTTCTAATGAAGACTACGCAACGATAAAGCAGCAAATACAAAACCTACTTGATGATGAAAAAACGTTTAAAGCTTTCACCGGAAAGTTTTTAACTGCACCTAAACACGAACTAGACTTAATGGCGTCAGAAGAGCCTTTTTCAGCTGGTGAGGTAAGTGAGCTATTAGGCATACATGGTATTAAACGTCTTGGCGGTTTAAGAGCTTTTTACTTTGAAGATACCATATCAAGCGGTACTTTCTACATCAATGGTGAAGAATATACGGTTGATGTAAGTATTGTTGAAGCGGTTAAATTGCTTTGTAATAATGTGGTGATTATGCCTCATCAGCTAACTGATTGGTGTGATAACGATGCGTTTGTTGCCTTAATGATAGATATGTTAAATCAAGGTTTCTGGTTTTGGGTTGAGGCCTAAAGGTAAGCTATGCGTTTAGATAAATTTATTTGTAAAAGTACTGAATTAACGCGAACAGAAGCTAAGAAGCTTTTAAAAAGTGGTGAGGTGCGCGTAAATGGTGAAGTAGCGGTTAACCCTGCAATGCAGGTACATGAAAATAATACCATCGATATAGATGGGCAGGTTCTTACCTCTCGAGCTTCTCGATATATTATGCTGCATAAAGTACCTGATACTATTTGCTCTAATGTGAATGAAGTCTACCCATCGGTGCTTAACTTTATTGATGTAGATAAAGCCTTTGATTTACATATTGCCGGCAGGTTAGATGCTGATACCACTGGTTTGGTGCTGATAACTGATGATGGCAGATGGTCACATAATGTTATTTCTCCTAAGAAAGAGTGCCCTAAAACTTATCGAGTTTGGTTAAAGAAGCCAATTAATGATGAGGAAGAAAGCACTTTAATCGCGCATTTTAAAGAAGGGATACAGTTACAAGGGGAAGCTTCTCTTACAAGACCAGCAAAGCTTGTCATTATCGGGCCTGATGAAGCATTGTTAACGATAACTGAAGGGAAGTATCATCAAGTTAAAAGAATGTTTGCTGCCGTTGGCAATAAGGTTGTCGATTTACATCGAGAGCAAATAGGCAAGCTAGAGCTAGGTAATTTAGCGGAAGGTGAGTGGCGCTACCTTTTGGAAGAAGAAGTGGCTTACTTTTTAGAGTAATACCCATTCCATTATTTTTATGATAACAGAGTCATTATTCGCTTTAGAGTTAAATAATCATAATAAGTTGCCATAAAAAATAACTACAATAAATACTGTGATAAAAAATATATAATAATTATAAAGGAAAGAGCTTCAATGGAATTACACTTATGGTTTTCGCTTGTTTTAATTTGTCTATTAGGAGCGATGTCACCAGGACCTAGTTTAGCCCTCGTCATTAAAAACACTATAAAAGGTGGAACAACACAAGGTTATGCAACAGCGATAAGCCATGGTTTGGCTGTTGGGCTATATGCAGCGATAACTGCAACAGGTATCGGTATTATCATTGTAAAATCGCCAACACTTTACTCAGTTATTCAATATGCTGGTGCTGCTTTTTTATTTTATTTGGGTGCTAAGTCTTTATGGGCAGCTAAAAACGAATTAATGACTAAAAAAGCCAATAGTAAAGCTGTTGAAGAATCTGTTCCAAACATCAACCAAGTAGCCGAGAAAGTGAGTGGTTTGCGAGATGGTTTTCTTATTGCCTTTTTAAACCCTAAGTTGGCGATTTTTTTCCTAGCCCTATTCAGCCAATTTGTTGATGAAAGTGCCCACTGGATTCAAAATGCGATTATGGCTTTAACGGCAGGTACCATTGACTTACTTTGGTATCTCCTCATTACTTTTGGTATCTCAAGAGGAGGCTTTATAGAAAAGCTCAAAAGAAACTCCGTTAAAGTCGACATTATAACGGGTGTCTTTTTGATGCTATTAGCGATGCGAGTTGTGATGAGCTGATTAGAGAGATAAAAATTTCTGAACGTTTCTGGCCTGGTTTAACAATTTACCTTAGCAATAAAATAACGGACGTTCTGTATTTCCCTAGTCAGCTAATCTCAAAATTTTCGTCTATTAATTATGACCAAGGCCCTTCAATAGCGAGTGTTTTGGTAGGAGAGTATACATTAACAAACATCGTACTGCCGTCGGGTGAAAAACAAGCCCCAGCAAGCTCTGTTTGTTCATGTAGCCGAGCAAAGTTGTATAATTCACCTTCTAGGGTAACACCTCGTAGATGGTTATCTACTACATCTGTGTACTGATCTTCACAGACGATCAAATCGCCAAAAGGCGTGACCACAAGATTGTCGCCAAAATTAAATAACGACTTGTCTTCGCTTTCCAAGAACAGCTGAATACGTCCCGGCTTGCCCGCTTCTTGATTAGTTCCTTCATGAACTGACGGCTGATAACGCATGATTTGCCCTAACTGTTTTTGTCCGCCATTAGTACAGCAAAAATAAAGCTCATCATCGCCCCAATGTATACCTTCACCACGGGCAAAAAGTGCCGCTCCTTTATCAAAACCTTGTATTCTTAAATCATCTTCAGGGCTTTCAGGATTAGTAATATCAATCCATTCGGTGTC
This sequence comes from uncultured Colwellia sp., assembly GCA_963933725.1. GTDB lineage: Bacteria > Pseudomonadota > Gammaproteobacteria > Enterobacterales > Alteromonadaceae > Colwellia. Next base: position 3,791 of record CAWVWK010000030.1, on the reverse strand, counting down.
TAACCAAACCGATAAAGCAATGCTATTTTCTTGCCAATTCCGGGTGTCAAATTGAGGCTTTGATTTAATAACCAGTGCTTGTAGTTGGCCACCTTCAGCTAGCTTTCCATAGGCTTTAGGGATAAAACGATAGAACAAACTGTCACCACGGTCTTCGGTTAGATAAACAATCCCTGTTTTAGGGTCTACAGCTGCCGCTTCATGATTAAAGCGTCCCATGGCTTTTAATGGGACTGCTTTTACTGTTGATGTCGCATTGGCTGGAACTTCAAAAATATAACCATGTTGCTTGCTTATATCGCCATCAGGTTTGGCTACTGACTCTTCACAGCTAAGCCAAGTATTCCATGGTGTTATGCCGCCAGCGCAATTTCTAATGGTGCCGATTAGGCTAACAAATTCTTGCTCAACCTGTTTTGTTTTTAAATTGTAGATAATATTAGTGGTGCCACCGGGCAGCGCTACACCGTTGGCATATGTGTCGTATGCGTCCTCAGAGCGAAATGTTCTAATAGGGTCCGGTTGTTTGTCTATATGCGACGGTTTTAGTTCGTGATTGCGAATAAGCACAACTCGATCTTCATCAAAAGGTAGGCAACCCATGCCGTCAGCTCTATCTGCTACTGCTAAACCGTCGTTCATTGGCTTGCTGAGCTCAGAGATAATGGTATAGCTAAAACCTTTGGGTAAATCTAGTAGTTTATTAGGGTCTGCCATTAAAGGGCCAAATCCTACGCTATTTTTTACAGCGACTATTCGTTTTGTCTTACCTAAGCTGCAACCTGTTAAGCCAGCAAACGCTAGTGCTGTTAAACCTATAGTGAACTCTCTTCTTGTAACCATGCGGTTTAACCTCTTTAATAAAATAATGATTTAATGAAATAGTGGCTAATTAGCCAGGTAAGGTGTTGATTTTTATCTTTTGATCCAGTAAGTATATTCGATCAACCAGCATTAAAGGGCTCTTTAAATAGTTTCCATGACACCCGTTTGAAAGAATTATTCATTACTAATGAAAGTGTTTACTTACAATAAAGTAGGCAAAATGGTAAATGAAATACCAATAAACCAGTGTGGTGAAAGCCATATAGAACTTATTAACCCTGAAATTGATAAACAATGGCAAGAATGACTCATACCGCCAATCAATCAAAGAGAATAAAGTGTTATTGCTTTATTCTTGTGTCCATTCAGGAAATGGATCTTTTAATTTCGCCCAGTAAGCTTTACCACGCAAAACATCTTCTTCACTCAATAAGCAATTATCAAGAGCATTGGTGAGACTCTCTTTATCTAAATTTTGACCAATAAATACGAGTTCTTGACGCATATCACCAAAAGGCTCGACCCAATCACTTTCTATTGAAGCAAGACTTTCATTATCAGTAGGCCAATTTTTTTGGGGGACTGCTTTCCAAAACATGCCACCAAAGCCATAATGAGCGACACCACCTGCTTGATTCCATTGCCCTGCAAACTGAGGCCGAGAAGCTAACCAAAAATAGCCTTTAGAGCGTAATAACTTGCCATATTTATCTATGCTGTGTAGTAAATTATGAAATTTTTCTGGATGAAATGGACGACGAGCTTTATAGCTAAAACTGCTAATACCATACTCTTCTGTTTCAGGAACATGTACACCGCGCATCTCTTGTAACCAACCGGGTGCTTGTTGTGCGCGATCAAAATCAAATAAGCCCGTATTAAGCACTTCTTTAATATTCACTTGGCCTTTGGATATCGGCAATATTTTAGCGTGTGTATTGAGTGTTTTAATGATTGCCGTTAATCGTTCTATCTCTGATGCCTTAACTAAATCGGTTTTACTGATCAAAATGACATCGGAAAATTCCACTTGATCAATCAATAAATCAGCGACACTGCGTTCGTCTTCTTCACCTAATGATTCACCTGTTTCTTGTAAATATTTGGCTTCGTCATAATCTTTTAAAAAATTAACGGCATCGACAACTGTCACCATAGTATCAAGCGTTGCCACATCAGAAAGCGAAACACCACTTTCATCAGCAAAGCTAAATGTTTCTGCAACAGGTAACGGTTCAGAAATACCTGTAGACTCTATAACGAGGTAGTCGTATTTTCCCTCTTGTGCCAGAAGAGTGATCTCTTCCAGTAAATCTTCTCTTAACGTACAGCATATACAACCATTGCTCATTTCAACTAATTTTTCTTCTGCACGATTGAAACTAATTTCATTTTTAACGGTAGCAGCATCAATGTTAATTTCACTCATGTCGTTAACAATCACAGCGACTCGCAAGCCATCTCTATTACTAAGTATATGATTCAATATTGTGGTTTTTCCGGCACCAAGAAAACCAGATAAAACTGTGACAGGTAATAATGGATAGTTTTGCATTGTTGTTCCTATACTAGGTGCTTAAAGTTCCCATTACGGGTGTTCAATAATACCACACAAGTATTGTTATACTATAACAGCACTTGTGCGGTGTAAATGGTCTGTTTTCTCTATTTAACTAACTGTTTCTCGGCTTGATTTCAGCTTGAAGGTATCAAGATTAAAATGTATTGGTCAGTTATTTCGTCAAGATATTATTCTGGCATGCGAGATGAGTGATGTGTGATGATTTTCCATTCATCGTCTAACAGCTGATAAACGTAGCTGAAACGTGCCGTTACACATGAATCGTCTTTAAATGAAAAAATGTAGATACCTGAATTAATAATAAGCTCATCGAAGATTTTTATATTTTGTTCAACTAACTTTCCGTGTGGTTTTGTCTCGAGAAATTGAACAAAGTAGTCTTCTATTTCTTGGTGACTGTGGCGTATCTGGTTAGAAATAGTGGGTAATAATGTTGCATTGCTGGCATATAGTGAAGTTACTTTTTTAGGGTCACCTGTACTTAAGGCCTTATTCCATTGGTCAAACAATGCGGTTACATCTTGATTAGTCATTACTAAATACTCTTTTATCTATATAAATTTAACGTTTACCGTTCGCTTCTTTATAAGCGAAAAGTGACGGCGGAATGGCGGCTAACACGGTTAAAATGCATAGAACGCCAATGAGGTACAGGCTACGAAGAGAGAATACATTCGCACCGATTGATAACCCGTAGTGAGTGAATAAGAATGATTTTGATAATGTTAAACCTAGGGTAAGCACAGTAATGGCCACGATAATACTGATGAATGAAATTAACAGGGCTTCAATCGCAATTAACCAATAGATAAACAGTGGCGAAGCACCAATCATTCGAAGCAATTTTATTTCTTCTCTACGCTCTCTAATTGAAGCTATTAGCATAGCGCTTAAACCAAATAAGGTTGATATGACAATGAGGCTAGATATTAATAACAAGGTATTTTCTGCAACAGATAAGGTCTGCCATAATTGAGCTAGAGTAGCGCCTGGCAATATGGCCATTAAAGGCTCTTGGCTTTTTGTGTTTACCTTTCGCTGAAATTGAAAAGCGACCATGCGAGAGGTTAATCCTATCATGACGGCAGTCACTGACTTTGGAAGCAACTCCTTATTGTCGTCAATTGATTGCTTCGGTTGATTGGTAAACCACTTTCGCTGTGCGGCAGGCACATGGACAATTTCAAGCCCCTGCAAACTAACGTGCAGTGTTTGATCTACTGGTGTACCAGTTGCTGCTAATATACCAACAACACGAAACGGGGCATCATCATGATGGCTAAAGCTCGTATTCCCTATTCCGTGAGACAGTGTTAATTGATCTCCCACTTGATAATTTAGTTTCTGGGCCACTTCTGCACCGATAACAACATCAAACACCTCT
>CAWVWK010000029.1:0-20352 GCA_963933725.1 uncultured Colwellia sp. | reverse complement strand
CTTTATTCCCTGTCCAATTACCGTTAATTTCGACACAAAAGCGTCGATTAACTTTATCCGTATAATCCTGGAGCATGCCCCAAGCGACAAGATCGCCAGTAAAGTATTTTTTGATATCAAAAGGTGAATCAACTTCTTTATAATCAGACAAATCAGCACTACAACCATTTAAAAAGCAAACAGCGATCAAGAAGGTCAGTATTATCTTAAGGTTTTTCATTATTAGCTTTCTCCAAGTAGTTCAGCACGTAAATTAGGCTGACTGGTATTTTCAGCTAACCAAATATCAAGAAAAACTTGACCAAAGTTGCCATCAACTAAACTTCCAATATATGCCTCATTAAAATAAAAGTGACTAGCGTCACTATCAACTAATAATGACAAAGTGTCGCCTTTAGAAATATCTGGCCAAATGACTTTAAGCTTAGAAATGAAGCCTTGATACTCTTTTTCTTCAAGCCCTATATGTTGCCATTGCTCTTGTGTCCGTTTGATTAAATCGTCACTAGAAATGTCCGCTAAGTATTTTATTTCATAAAGTAAAAAGTCATTCTTGCCCTCAACAGGATACTGCCCAGAAGTAGTTAATAATTTACTTTGATACAGATCCCAAAAAAGTATGGAAAATGTCGTATTACCGATTTCAACAAGATAATGAGATTCAAGCAACTGGCTTAAATGGTCAAATTGAGTTGTTGACATGTCTATAGTTGATTGACTCTGCTCATTACCCTGATTGTTGATCGGTGTTGCCGAGGCTAAATTACACAATAAAGTAAAAATAAAGAAACAAAATATACTCTTAAACATGGGGTTCACTTCTTAGGTTGTCTAGGTTTTTGACCTGAGTTAGTTCAAAATATCGTTTTAAATAAAAGAAAAAAACGAATAAAGCAGACCAAGTAATGGCTAAAACGGTATAGGTAAAGAAAGGTGTTTTTCCAAACATTACCGCACCTAATTTATTTCCAGCAAAATAACTAAATGGAGCTAAAAAACCAGCAATCAGCTGAAGCCAAACAGCTCTCTCTAAAAAACGTAATGAATGAAATATCGTGGTTGAAAAGCAAAACCAAAGGCAGGCCAACCATAAAGGAATATGATTATTTGGTACAAAAATAAAAATTTCAAAAAAATGCAGGATAGAGTCTATTGCTATACCGATTATAGAAATAAGTAATAAGTATTTTGCCTCACTATTTTTTTTAGCAAAAAATATAAGATGCACTAGGATGTATAAAAGAGCGACAGGTATAAATTTATCACCAAAATACACTAAGCCAAACCAAACCGCATTAAAACCTAAAATATTTATCAAAATAATGACTCATTAATAATACTAATGAGATATATACGGTTCAACTTTATATAAGGTTTAGTTTTTCTAACAATATTTACCCTACCCTTAACTTTACATATGAGTATAGTTTCACTTTACTCAACACACTAAAAAGCCTAACCGCTTTCACACTCATTTAATACGATTATACGAGGTAAAAATGATTAGGCTTTATACACGAGTAAGACAGAGATTAAAATAAACACCTGCTGTAATACTCAACTTTGAACTTACTTTGAACTTACTTTGTCGCCTAGTTCGCTCATTTTTTGATAAAGTTCTTCATGGGTATTAGCAACAAAGTTAATATGTCCTAACTTTCTGTTGTCTCTTACTGTTTTGTTATACCAGTATAGCGTTGAATTCTCATCTAATACGTCAAAAGAAGGCAACTCTGTACCAATTAGGTTTAACATTGCCGTTGGGGATACTTGAGAAGTACTTCCTAAAGAGATCCCCAAAATGGCTCTAACATGATTTTCAAATTGACACGTAATACTTCCTAATTGAGTCCAATGACCGCTATTGTGTACACGAGGTGCTAACTCGTTGACCATTAAATCGTCACCAAGCACAAAGCACTCCATAGCAAGCACACCAACATAATTTAACTCTGTTAGTAAGCTTTCCATATGGCGTTGTGCTTTGCCAATTAGTTTTTCTGAAATATTCACCGCAGGTGTAATAGAGCCGATTAGAATGCCTTTTTCATGATGATTATCCGCTAAAGCATAATGCTTTATCTCTCCAGATTTACTGCGAACAGATACTTGAGAGATTTCTTTATCAAAAGCGACAAATGCCTCGATAATATAGTCTTGCACATTAAGTGCATCGAACTCTTCAGCATCTTGTTTAGTTTTTAATAACCATTGATTTTTACCATCGTAGCCTTCTGTACAAGACTTAACCATCACAGGAAAACCAAGTTCGGCAACGGCTTCAACGGCTTTGGTGTTATAAAAATAAGGTGATGTTGGTATCGATAAGTTAGCAAGTAGCTGCTTTTCTTCGCCTCGATGCTGACACGCTTTTACCGCTTCAATGCCAGGGTAAACAGGACAAAAATCTGCAAGAGCGATTAATAAATCAAGATCTACTTGTTCCTTCTCAACCGTAACGCAGTCTGGCTTGCCTAAGTCGTTATAGAGCTTTTCAATAGCTTGTTTGTTATAGCCTTCACCCCCTTTTTCAGGAGACTCTTGAATAAGTCCTAAACCCTCAACGCACTCGTTGCTTTGCCCTATATTGTCTTTAACAAAGCTAAACTGAAGCCCTAAGGGAATGCCTGCTATTGCCATCATTCGAGAAAGCTGGCCGCAACCTACAATGGCTATTCGCATTATTCAACCTCCCAAGCAATACCTTCAGTTTGTTCGTTACGCCAAGCTTTCACTTTGGCTTGAATATTGGCATCACCAATGGATAACATTTGTGCCGCAATTAACCCTGCATTAAATGCACCGGCTTCGCCAATCGCTTGAGTTGCCACAGCAACCCCTTTTGGCATTTGTACAATAGATAACAAGCTGTCCATGCCTTTTAAAGCATTTGTTTTAACAGGTACGCCAATAACAGGTACGCAAGTAAGAGCAGCTGTCATACCAGGTAAGTGCGCTGCACCACCAGCACCAGCAATAATAACGCTATAGTTATCTTCAGCAGACTCAGCAAATTCGTATAAACGTTTTGGTGTTCTGTGAGCAGAAACAACCATTGCCTCATAAGGAATATCAAATTCTTCAAGTAAAGTGGTTGCTTTACGCATAATAGGCCAATCGGACTGTGAACCCATGATAATTGCTACTTTTTGATTTTTCATACGGTATACCCTTTATCCATCTTATATCAACATAACCTGTCGTTTAGACTAGGAAGTTATGTTAAACATCGTGTCATGTTTAAATGTCTACAAAGTGAAAACTACTTTTGATTGTCTTTTATCGTTACAACTAACTTTATTGACAATTTCAATAACTAACGCTTCTAGCTGAGTCAGAAAATTTCGCGAGCATTATAATACAATATTGATAAAAATGGTTCACAATTACTAAATTTATATTGCCCTTTTTTATCAGAATCGCTGTTGGTAAGTTTATCTAAAAAATAGATCTAAAGGTTTGTTGTTTATTAGTCATAAAAAATAGCAGCAATAAAGGTAACTTTATTGCTGCTATTGAAAACAGTCATTAAAAAAGCACTAAGATAAATTATCTTTTTATTAGCCTAGCCCCCGCTAAAATGAACGCTATAAAAAGACATATTCACCCTAAATGCTTCTCTGTGTTATATTCCGTTGTAAGAAGGTATTTTTAAATTTTAAGCCTTTGTATATTATCCTTTATAATCTTCTCTCCTATTCCTTTGATATTAGACAGTTCATCAATTGTACTAAAGCCGCCAAATTTATCTCGGTAAGCCAAGATAGCTTCCGCTTTTTTTTGCCCTATTCCTTTCAAGGTCAAGAGCTCATCTAAACTTGATGTATTTAGATCTATGATTAGCTTTTCATAAGACATATCGGCAGTTTCGCCTAGCTTAGAAGCTACATCATTTGAGCTATTATTACTTGTCGTTTTGGTATTAATTTCGCGACTTTCTTGGGTGATATTTAAGGGTTGTGCATGAGAGTTGAGTGAAGTAAAAGTTCCTATTGTACTTGCTAGAAAAACTATTGAAGCCACGACACTCGAACTGCTTTTTATTTTGGCTTTGGTCTTAGCTTTTTTCGCGCTAGAAGTGAATTTTTTAGACGGTGTACTAGATGAATATATTGTAAGTGTGTTCATACAAATTCCTTTTGTAGTGATTAAATTGTGAAGTTAGCGGTGCTAATGCACTCACTTGATTTGGACTAAAATATTAACCAGCCCACTTTAATTAATAGCTGTAATTTTTTTGTTTGTCAAAGCTTGCCAATCTTTTTTTCATATTTAACACGAATAGCAAAAAAATAGTTCACATATCAAATAAAGCGGCTATTAAAACATAAAATTATGCCGTAATAGCAACATCTCACAACATTTAATTGAATTGCGCTTACCCCTTAATTACAATAAGGTTAATTATCGAATTAAAGTAAATGGAATATGAGCAAACTTACCTCTTTATTAATGCCTACGCTTGCTAAAAGACGTGGTAAAAATGCCGACAAAAAAAACTGGCACAAACTGTATGGAAGCAGCTCAAGTGTAGCCATTTTACAAGCTGCTATTGCTAGCAAAGCTCCAATTCTTGTGGTGTGTAAAGATACCCCTTCAGCCTTAAAATTAGAACAAGAATTACTTAGTTTGGTTAAAAACCATCAAGATAACTCTGTAAACGAGATGAATGTTTGCTTATTCCCTGATTGGGAAACGCTACCTTACGATAACTTCTCTCCACATCAAGATATTATTTCTCAGCGCTTAGCAACACTTTATCAACTGTCGAGAATGACAAAAGGCATCGTTATTGTGCCGGTAAGTACGTTAGCTCAAAGACTCGCACCAAGAAGCTTTTTAGAACAAAACAGTTTGGTGATTAATAAAGGCGATAAAAAAGACTTAACACAAATGCGTGTAGACCTAGAAGCTAGTGGTTATCGTTATGTAGAGCAAGTGATGGAACATGGCGAATTTTCTACAAGAGGGGCTTTGTTAGATTTATTTCCAATGGGAAGCAAAACCCCATTTCGTCTAGACTTTTTCGATGATGAAATTGATGATATTCGTTTATTCGATCCAGAAAATCAACGTTCAAGTGATAAGGTTGATAACATTAATTTATTACCTGCTCACGAGTTTCCAACTGACCAAGATGCAATTAATCTATTTAGAACGCAATATCGTCAGCAATTTAAAAGCTCCATCGATAAAGAGTCTATTTATTATCAAGTAAGTAATGGCATTTTACCTACAGGGGTCGAGTATTATCTGCCTTTATTTTTCAGTAACCCATTACTTGACCCTAGTGTTGAAGCAAATACCAATACGCTTTGTGATTATCTAGCCGAAAACACCATGGTAGTGCTTGATAGCGAAATCAATGAGCCTTTAAAAGCGTACTGGCAAGATATAGAAACACGTTATGAAAATAGGCGTTACGACCCCGCAAGACCTTTACTACCGCCGAATCAGCTTTTCTTAAATGTTGATGAGATATATACCGCGTTAAAACCTTTTGACCGTATAACAATTAAGCCTGTTGCCGCGCAAAAGATTACTGAAGATAAATTAGATGTAACTTCTGACTTACTATCTGAATCCGTTAATGGTTTAGTGGCTGACTCTCATGCAAATGCAGAAGAAACCGGTATAAAAACAAAACAAAGTGAAGTGTACTTTGATGTTCAGCCTTTACCTAACTTGGTCGTTAACCATAAATTGAAGCAACCTTTTGATTTAATCAATCAATTTATTACAGACAAAGAAACGCCACATAAAATTTTATTTATTGCTGAAAGCCAAGGTCGTCGTGAAAGTGTTTTAGAGTTGTTACAACGAGATAAAATTACCCCGCAAGAGTTTACTTCTATTGAAAGTTTTATTGAGAGTGATGAAGCTCAAGGTATTTGTGTTAATGCCCTAAACCAAGGCTTTATATTCCAGGTAAAAGGCAAAACAGCTAAAAACGCCGTTGCCATTGTGACTGAGTCTGAATTATTAGGTGATCATGTTCGCCAGGAAAGAAGGCGTTCTAAAGCACAAGATGTTCAGTCTGATGCCATATTTAAAAACTTAGCAGAGCTTTCAATTGGTCAACCGGTGGTTCACATTGAACATGGTATTGGACGATACTTAGGCCTAGAGACCCTTGAAACCAGTGGCCTAACAACAGAGTTCTTAATGCTAAGTTATGCAAACGATGCAAAACTTTATGTGCCTGTAGCTTCTTTACACCTCATTAGCCGCTACTCTGGAGCGGATGCAGACCATGCTCCACTGCACAAATTAGGTAGCGACACTTGGAGTAAAGCAAAACAAAAAGCAGCTGAGAAAGTACGCGATGTTGCTGCTGAATTACTCGACATTTATGCCAACAGAGCGAATAACCACGGTTACAGCTTTAAACGAAATAAAGAAGAGTATTTAGCGTTTAGCGATAGTTTTGGTTTTGAAGAAACCTTTGACCAAGCTCAGGCTATTAACGCCGTTGTTGGCGACATGCTATCTTCTAAAACGATGGATCGCCTTGTTTGTGGTGATGTTGGTTTCGGTAAAACTGAAGTGGCTATGCGCGCTGCATTTATTGCGGTAAATGATAATAAACAAGTCGCCATTTTAGTACCTACCACGCTACTTGCACAGCAACACTATGAAAACTTTCGCGACCGTTTTGCAAACTGGCCTGTTTCCATTGAGGTTTTATCCCGTTTTAAAACAGCGAAACAACAAAAAGAAGTCATTGCTAAAGTAGAGTCTGGCCATGTTGATATTTTAATTGGTACCCATAAACTACTTCAAAATAGTATCAAGTATAAAGATCTAGGCTTACTTGTAGTAGATGAAGAGCATCGCTTTGGTGTAAAACAAAAAGAGAAAATTAAGCAGCTTCGAAGCAATGTCGATATCTTAACCCTGACCGCAACACCTATTCCCCGTACCCTTAATATGGCTATGGGCGGTATGCGAGATTTATCAATAATCGCTACACCGCCAGCTAAAAGGTTAGCTGTGAAAACCTTTGTACGTGAGCGAGAGGAGGCTTTAATTCGAGAGTCTATTTTAAGAGAAACATTGCGTGGTGGTCAGGTTTACTTCCTACATAACCATGTTGATACCATTGAAAAAACAGCGGCAGATATTCAAAAACTGGTACCTGAAGCACGCGTTGTTATCGCTCATGGGCAAATGCGAGAGCGAGAACTTGAGCGCATTATGAGCGATTTCTACCATCAGCGCTTCAACGTTATTGTATGTACCACGATTATTGAAACAGGTATCGATGTTCCTAGTGCTAATACCATTATTATGGATAGGGCTGATCATTTAGGACTGGCACAACTTCATCAATTAAGAGGCCGCGTTGGACGTTCGCATCATCAAGCCTATGCTTATTTATTAACCCCACATGAAAAGCGTATGACAAAAGATGCCCAAAAGCGTTTAGATGCTATCGCTTCGCTTGAAGACTTAGGCGCAGGCTTTACCTTAGCGACTCACGACTTAGAGATTCGTGGAGCAGGTGAATTGCTTGGTGAAGATCAATCCGGCTCCATGAGTCAAGTGGGTTTTACACTATACATGGAAATGCTCGATAATGCGGTTGCGGCTTTAAAAGAAGGCAAAACGCTATCATTAAGCCAGGTTACCTCGAAACAGACCGAAATTGATTTACGCGTTCCTGCCCTCCTCCCAGAATCATACATACATGATGTAAGTTTAAGGCTTAGTTTGTATAAACGCATTGCAAGCTGCAAAAACAAAGATCAACTTGACGATGTACAAGTAGAGTTAATCGATCGTTTTGGTTTACTACCTCAAGCAACGAAAAATTTAGTACATATTGCTAAATTAAAATTAAAAGCACAGAAAATAGGAATTTCACGTATCGAAGCCAGTAGTGCTGGTGGCTCTATTGAATTTAGTGAAGATACCAGTGTAGAGCCGATGAAAATTATTTCATTGATTCAAAAACAGCCTAGTATATATAGTATGTCTGGGGCGAATAAATTAAAATTTGTTCGAAAAGTAGCGACATCACCCAGCAAGCATGCAAAGATGAAGGTTATTGAACAAACACCTGAAGAGATTGAAAACGAAGTAAAAGTGCGTTTTAGTTTGATAACTCAGCTACTATCTGAGTTATCTTAGAGACAATTAACTTCTATTGAGTTACACACATAATCGATATAATAAAGCGATTTTATAGCGATTAAACCGTTAAATTGGTGTTATAAAATATTACACCGAAAGGTGAACACCCAATTTAACCCTATAAATTTTCCGAAAAGGTAGTACTTGTGTTTATGAATTCAAAAAACGCTTTATTGTTTTCTGTGCTTACTATTAGCCTGCTTAGCTGTTTTGCTGCATTTAAACCTGCTTATGCCAAAGAAAAAACCGCACCACGGTGGTTTGAAGTAGAAGTGATTATATTTAATCAACTTAATGATAAAGAAGTCTTAAATGAGACTTTTCCACAGTATAAACCACTACCTAAATACGAAAGAGCCTATGAGTTATTAAATAGCTTTACGCAACCCAATATCAGTTCTCTAAAACAACTTTTATCAAGTTGTGATCCTGATATTTTCAATCACTCTCTTACCGGTATGCTTCAAAATAGCATCTCCCCTTCTCCATCTTTGAGTTTTATGGACTCTAACCCATTAACTGTTAATCTTTTAACATTAGAAACAACGACAGTCAATGAGACTACTTTATTAGAGAGTCCAATAGCTTCACCTTTAGAAAATCAAAATACAATCGAGGAAAATAATTCTCTTTCAGTTTTGGCGGAAGGTACATTAATCAATGAACAAATTGTTCTCTCGGCAAAAGAAAGAGCGCTCGTGATAGACGCCCAGAATAAGTTCTCTGAAACTAAATGGGATGCATTTGTACAATACCCAAGCTTTCCTAATAAACAATTATGTAGCATCCCTAAAGATTACTTCAAAAAAACTTTAACAGCTGACCAGTATAAAAACTTCGCCATAGACGGTTTACCTATTAAACGCTTTACAGGAGTTGTTGATGCGATTGAAGAACCAAAAAATGACACAAACCCTTACCTTATTAGCAAGTCATCATTGAGGTTAACCGATATTAGCCAAAAAATTAGAGGAAGCCGTTCTTTTAAACCTTTACTTCATTTCGGCTGGCGACAAATTGGCTTAACGAGAAAAAAATCAATTCCTTTGAAAGTCTTTGCTGGTGATAACTTTGATTTAGCATACCAAGATGCTTTAGCTAAAAATGAAGTTCAAAAAAAACTTATTGATACAAATCAAACTATCGAAATTGAACATGCTCAACAAGGGTTATCACAAACGGTAAGAGAACAATCGCTGGCACACAATAATAACCTTGATACTATTGACGACAGCACAGAGACAGTGGCTTCAGGTAATAAAACTAACCAGATGGTTGCTTTTGATGAAGTATTATCTGAAGAAGCACAGTTAGAACAGCGCCACATTCAAAAAATTATCTCTCAATTGCCTGAACTCGATACAAGCAATGTTGAAGACATCATTGCACAGCTAGGCAAGCAGCAATTTTTTTCTTCAGACATGATTGATGAAAATAGCTTAAATACAACGCCATTAACTCCAATACAAAATATTGAACCACCTATACAACCATGGTTTCTCGATGGCTTCATTAGAGTTCATCTTGATCATTACTTATATATTAATGCCGATATAAACATATTGAATCAAAATCTTGAATCTTCACAGCAAGTTGATGATGAAGGCCAAGCAATAACTGAGCTTAAAGCGATTAACTTTAGTCAAAACCGACGTGTCATTTCAGGTGAAGTACACTACTTCGACCACCCGTACATAGGAATGATTATTCAAATTAGACGCTTCGACCCAACTAAACCAGAAGGTGAAGGTGTTTCGCAAGCGGTAAGATAATTAATTTACCTATAATTAGTATTAAAATCATCACTCAACATCTTAGAAAGGTTAATCAAAATGGAAAAAGAAATTGAAATTCAAGCAGCAGTATTTAGACGATTACTCGCTCATCTTGATAACAGAAAAGACGTACAAAATATTGAGTTAATGAACCTGGCTGGTTTCTGTAGAAACTGTTTTAGTAAATGGACAGTGCAAGAAGCTGAAAAGCTTGGTGTAGAATTAGATATTGATACAGCACGTAAGCAAGTTTATGGCATGGAATATAGTGAATGGAAAGAAAAACACCAATTACCCGCTACGCCTGAACAATTAGAAAAGTTTAATGCGATAAAAAAGTAAGCCTAGTTGCATAATCTTTGCTGTATAGTTCTAATGCATTGTGCCTAGTGTACAGTGCAGTCATTTATAAATAACCTCAAAGTAAACTACTAGAGACTAGTTTGAAGAAGAAATAATGAAAAACACACCAAAGCAACATAGACGACTCGTTTGGGACTTACCTGTCAGGTTATTCCATTGGCTTTTAGTGATTGCTCTCGTGGCTGCGTGGTATACATCAGACGGTGAAAGAGGACTTATTGAGTATCACTTACAAATTGGTTACTTTGTATTAGGTTTAATACTATTTCGTCTTGTTTGGGGAGTTATTGGTACACACCACGCAAAGTTTTCTTCCTTTTTTCCGACAAAATCTAGATTTATCGCTTATTCAAAATTAACCAAAAAAGATAAAAAACACACCACCATAGGCCACAATCCTGTTGGAGCATTAATGGTCTTTGCAACGCTCGTTTTATTTTTAGCTCAAGCTGTCAGTGGCCTATTCATGAAAGATGATGTATTCACCACGGGTCCTTATTTTGACAGTGTAAGTAACTCTGTACAAAAACTTATGTCACAAATACACCATAATGCTTTTGATATTATTGTTGCATTTGCCATATTACATATTGCCGCCATCTTGTATTATTTTTTCGGTAAAAAAATTAATCTTATTAGCGCTATGATTACAGGATATAAATTTCGACAAGAAGAAAACGAAAAAATTGTAAAGTCTTCGAAACTGCCATTGGCTATTGTTGTGGTTTTACTAGTGAGTTTATTTTTGTATTGGCTCTTAGTATTGAACATACCTGTTGAAGAGGAGTTCTATTTTTAGAGTTTCTCATGCGAGTTAGGGACTAGAGATCACATCGAATTGCACAGATGACACGAATTAAGAAACTGTTGGGTAAGAAAAGAGGGAAGTTTCGAGCGAGGGCAAGATATTACCCCGTTTTGCCCGCAGATAAGTGCAGATGAGACACTAGATCGTTTTTGAGTAACGCTAGAGCAAAAAATAGTTACAAGAGCTTTTTTCTCTTAGCTTACACTTGTCTTGACCTTATTTTAGCTTTGTCTAATCTGCGCCAACTGCGGGCAAAACGGGCTTAGAACTTTATCTTTAAGAAACTGCTATTAATCTTTTTTAAAGTCATCGTGACAGCCGCCACATGTTTTGCCTACACCACCGATAGCTGATTTAATCGCTTTCACATCACCCGAAGTTGATACTTCCATTAACTTTGCAGAAGCAGTTGTTAAGTCTGTGATTTTTTGCTCATAAGCATCGCGCTCAGACCATACTTTATCTAATGCACCCGTTTTGACTTTATAAGCCGTAGTATCAATTTTTGTGTAATCAGAGACCATATAAGAAATTTGGTTGATGCGCGTTGCATTTTGTTCAATAACTTTAGCGTCAAAAGAAATCTTGCCTTTTGCCATGCCGCCTAATGTACCCATGTTTGCCCCAAGTAAGGTAAAAACAGCTTGGCGTAAATCAGTCGCTTTTTGTGCGTGTCTTTCACTTTTAGCTGTATCTGCAATGGCGATATTACTCATTAAAACGAGAAGGCTTGTTGTGATAAGTTTTGTCACTGGTAGTTTCATTGTATTCACTTTTAATAGATAAATTGTGGTTAGTAGAAATTAATGTAGCACTAAAAATGTAAATAGTTAAATAGAATTTTACCCTTTTGTTAGATTCTGCTTGTTGTCTAAGCTTCCTGATTATTACCCATACTTTATTTAATTTAAAGAAGACGCTAGTATAAGCGCAGTTACTTTTTATTGGGGTTATTATGAAATACTTTCTACCATTGAGCTTCGTGTTCGCTCTTTCTTTGTCATTATCTATTGTCGCCGAACCTTTTGTCCTATCAAGTCAAGATATCAATCAAGGTGAGATGATGTCTAAGAAACATGAGTATAAAGGCTTTGGCTGCTCTGGTGACAATTTATCACCACAACTTCAATGGAAAAACGTACCGCAAGGTACCAAAAGTTTTGCTCTAACCGCTTACGACCCTGATGCACCCACAGGGAGTGGTTGGTGGCACTGGCAGGTTATCAACATTCCTGTGAATACAGAACAATTAGCAAGGGGTGCTGGAAATATTGATAGTAAACGATTGCCTACAGGTGCTCTTCAGATAGAAAGTGACTATGGTAGTGCATCATATGGCGGCGCTTGTCCCCCTGAAGGGCATGGGGAGCATCGCTATCGTTTCACCATTCACGCTTTGTCAGTCGAGAGAATTGATCTCCCTCAAACAGCTTCAGGAGCTTTAACAGGTTATATGATAAATGCCAACAGCATTGCTTCAAGTACCGTCGAGGCCCTATATAAAAGGTAACGTCTTTTTGTACTTCTAAAAATTTTCATAACAATGCTATTCATTAAGCGTTAAAAGTCAAGATTAGCATTCAATAATTTCAAGTTATATAATCGATATAAAAATGAAATGTTATATTTATATTGCAACTAGACTAATAACTAATAAGAAAGGCACAATATGCAGGCGCATGACAATAAACCATTGACCGACTTTATAAAGTATTCAGAAGATGAAATGCTCATTCGTTCTGATCGTTATTATCAAAATATAAAACGTCGACATTCTATTCGAAAATTTAGCAATGAGCCCGTAAATAAAACGATTATTGAAAACTGTTTAAAAGCTGCAGGTACCGCACCAAGTGGGGCAAATCACCAACCATGGCACTTCAGCGCTATTAATTCTGTCAATATAAAGCAGCAAATTCGCGAACAAGCAGAGCATCACGAACGTGCTTTTTATGAAGGAAGAGCAGGAGAAGAATGGTTAAATGCTTTAAAGGATTTAGGTACCGATGCAGATAAACCTTATTTAGAGGAAGCCCCTTGGTTAATTGCGATTTTCAGCCAAAAGAAAGGTGGTATTCAAGAGCAAGATAAGAATACTAATTACTATGTCCACGAGTCTGTAGGTATAGCCACAGGTTTTTTAATTAATGCATTACATAATGCAGGCCTTGCAACTTTAACCCACACCCCAAAACCGATGTCTTTTTTGAATAAAATTTGCGAACGTGGAGACAATGAACGCGCTTATATGTTACTTGTGGTAGGTTACCCGGCTAATGATGCAACGATTCCTACTCATGCAACGATTAAAAAATCGTTAAGTGATATCGCTACCTTTTTGTAACATTAATCTTTTACTTTAAGCAAAATCAAGTTGAATGTCCGTACACCCTTTTTGACAACGGATCCCTTCAACTTGGCTATCCGCTTTTCCCACTTTTGGTGCTATAAGCGATAAAGGCTGTTGGCATTTTTTACATTTTACCAGACGACCTTCGATAACCTGTTTCACTAATTTTTTTTGTTGAAAAAAAGAGTCTTTACTGGCCTTTTGTAACGCTGCGAATTTTTTTATATCTATCGTCATGGTGATTCAATACTATGCTGTAAGAAGGTTAACCATCATTATACCAAGTCCAAGCATTAACGGCTCTTTTTAATATTTAAAATGTTTAACACTTAATGAGGGGAATTGTTATCATAGCGTTATTAGACGTTTTAGAGCGACCTTCATAAAGCTGAGTATAGAGAACCTATGAGTGATAAAAAAGTATTTGAATTACACATCCCTATTTCTCAGCAGGATGAAGAAACGGGTTTAATGTTAATTAATGCGTTAGAGCAAGCTTGTAAGAATAAAAGCATCGATTTAAGCAAATCCGCTCTTAAGTTGGCTATTTCTAAAGGCGCTTTGTGGCTAACAAAAGGCAAACATACAGCAAGGGTTAGGCGACTGAAAAAAAATTTAAAGCGAGGTGAGACCTTACATTTTTACTATAATGAAGCGGTTTTAAATATGCTTTGCCCTGAGGCTAAACTAGTAGATGATCTAAATGATTACAGTGTTTGGTATAAGCCCTATGGCATGTTATCGCAAGGGTCGAAATGGAGCGATCATTGTACTATATCGCGGTTTGCTCAGTTAAACTTGCCAACACAACGTTCTACGTTTATCGTTCACCGACTCGATAGAGCTGCTACAGGCTTAATTCTAGTCGCTCATACAAAACAAGCAGCAAGGCTTTTATCTGCTATGTTTGAGCAACATAACCTTGAAAAACATTATCAAATTATTGTTCATGGTGATCACCGTTTAAGATCGCAACCCGATATTATTGAATTAGACGTTGACGAGAAAAAAGCGCGTAGCACTTTTAATTTCCTTACTTTTAATGAAGATAAAAACCAATCTAAAATTGACGTAAAGATAGATAGCGGACGTAAGCACCAAATTCGAATTCATGCCAGCAATATAGGCTTTCCGGTTGTAGGAGATAGGTTATACGGGGATAAAGCGAAGATCGAAGAAGGCGTTAACTTACAGTTATGTGCTACGTCTCTTCGTTTTAAATGCCCTCTCAGCGAAGAACAAAAGGTGTTTACTTTACCAAGTAATTTAACCTTACATTTATAACAGAGCTTTTCTAAGTATGGCTTAGCGCTTTTACTTTTGTCATGTTGTCTTGTAATAGGTCAGATTAGTTTTAGTTCACAAGTAAAGATAAAAAGCTCACAGCAGAGCTTTTTAATTAATTTTCTCAAGTTGCGAGTCATGATATTTAGCTAACATTATCAATGCCAAAATAGCACCTAGTAATGCAAAGCCCATATCTGATTGTGTATCCCAGACATACCCTTGTGTTCCTAAAAATGAATCACCTTCCGCTCCATACATTGCAGCAACAGCCCATTCTATTAATTCATAAAAGGCACTAAAGGCTAAACAGACAGAAACAATTAAGAAGTTCATCCAGCCTTTGCCGTGTTTAATAGCTAAGTTAATAATATCTTTTCTGATAAATATCTCGCGCGCAATAATAGCAGGGATAAAGCCTTGCGCTAGGTGCCCTAATTTGTCGTAGTTATTACGTTGCCAAGAAAACCATTCTTTAAGCGTGTCAAAAAATGGCACTTCGGCATAAGTATAATGACCACCGACCATTAAAATAACGCAATGCACTAAAATTAAAGTATACAGCAAAGGAGTTAACTTAAAGGAGTGTCTTGTTACTATAAGAATAACTAAACCTATAACAGCAGGAACTACCTCTAAAAACCAAGTAAAGGTTTCTTTAGGCTCTATCGCTGACCAGATAAAGACACTTGCAAAAATTGCCAACCATAAATATTTGATATCTTACTCCTTAAGTTGTTTGTGCCATTAAACTATTATAGTCCATGAGGTTTTAAGTACCTTAAGCAATATACCTAAAGTCGCTATCTTCTAGAACTGACAATGAATCTCCCACGATATGCTGTGGGTCTATCGCTTTTAAAAGATCATAGCCTGCTTGTCGCTGTACTTTATTTAATGCCATGTAAGGTAGTTTAAAATGTTTATCTACCGCATTTGTCATCATTAAAGCGGTATTAATACTGACCGGGTTAGGTTCACAAAATAACCACGCCATTAAATCTTGCAGGCTTTCATTCAAAGCTTCGTCTTTGCTGTCCATTAATGTTCGCATTAAACCGGGAACTATATTCGATGTCACCGAGATTACGCCATGAGAGCCTAGTTCATGTTTACCGACAAAAGACTCATCATCATTACCAGACCAACAAGCAATTCCTTTGTTCTCATAGTAAGCGATACGTTCGTTACCAGCGCACTCTTTAACACCAATAAAGTTTTCATGTTGAGCTAATGGCTCAATAATATCAGGCGTTAAGTCTTGTCCTGTTCTACCCGGTACGTTGTAAATAAAAGCGGGACCAATAGCGAGTGTTTTCTCAAAGTGAGCAATAACCCCTTTATCTGACGCTCGCCCATAATAAGGATTTATTTGTAATGTAGCATCCATACCTACAGCAAAACCATGCTCTGTCGCTTTAATAGCTTCGCGTGTATTGTTACTTCCGGTGTTACCAATAATAAGTAACTTATCACTGAAACAGTTTACGCTGTGTGCTATCAATATAAGGTGCTCTTCCCAATTAAGTAAGTGCCCCTCACCTGTTGTACCACCAACAACAATGCCATCTACGCCTGCTAAAACTTGTTGTTCTACTAGTCTATCAAAAGCAATAAAGTCAACTTCGCCACTTGCTGTATAAGGTGTCTTAATTGCCGTAATTAAACTTGCTGCTTTTAATCGTTCCATTAATTTCTTATTTTTCATTTTATCTCACATGTATTAATTACAACTACCAATTAGTTTCAATTTGCTCAATTGTTAGCAGTATGCAACAACATCGGTAATTTTATGCATTAAAAATATTTCGTTACTTTGTATATGCTGATACTCAAAAAGTTGGTGATCTAGCTTAATGACTTTATAAGCATGATAGTTTAATTCATCTGTCAAATCGGCGTCATAAAGATCTTTGTCAATTACTTCACTTTTTGTGATAGTAAAGTGAATATCCCCCACTAAGCCCCAGTCACCTAATTCGATATTTTCACCAATTAATTCATCATTTTTATCATAAACTGAAAAGTTAAATTCGAATTGACCATTGTTGGTTAGAGTAGCGTACTCGACTGTTTTATCGCCTTCTACACTTGTTTCTTGTCTAAACCATTTACCGACTAGTAGTGCTCGATTAAACATAACTACACCATTTCCATTAAGTTATACCAATGTCATTTACTATGTGGTCATTTCTAATTGCTAAAATCACCAACTACTTCATTATTTTTTTAATAATTAACGTTACATGAATATAGCTTATGAGATAATTAAGAAGCATATTATCTTTAATAGTTAGTTACTTAAACAAACCACTTGAATTTGTCAATTTTCTCTACGTATAAAATAGATCACATATTAAATGAAACTGATATTATAGCCGTTAAACAATGTTTGCTAATATAACAACAAACAACGCGGCTCATATAAAAGCACTTTATTAAAGCCATTTTAATCTTATTCTTGCCTAAAGCCAAATGATATCCTAGCGAAAGTATAAATAATTAGGCTGTTCTTTAGGTTTAAAAAACTTAATAAATGAAGTATCTTCATAAACAATTATAATTAAAGAAAACGGCAATCCTTTTAGCGACTTTCTAAGGGTGTATTGTTTGGTTTCACGTACTGTCGAGTATCCTATGAAAACACTAAAAGTACAATTACTCCTTACCGGTAATGAGTTAATGACTGGAGATATTGTCGATTCAAATTCGGCAATGATTGCACAGCAGTTAAAAGAATTAGGTTTAGAGATATCACGAAAAGTTACCATAGCCGATCACCTAGAGGGATTAAGTGAAGAGATAGAAGATATGGCCAAAAGAGCAGACATCCTTATCATTAATGGGGGCTTAGGACCCACTGTCGATGACTTAACGGCTCAAGCGCTGGCTCAAACTATATCAAAACCTCTCACACTTCATTCTGATGCTTTAAAACACTTAGAGCAATGGGCTGAGCGTAGAAAAATGACTTTAAGCAAGGCAAACCTAAAACAAGCAATACTTCCCGAGCATTGTGACATTATTGCCAACAAAAAAGGCAGTGCTGTTGGCTTTAAAGTTAATCACCATGGCTGTGATATATATTGCACACCAGGTGTACCACATGAACTAAAGACTATGATGCTTGATGAAATTAGACCCGAGATAAACTTAACTGTTCAACAATTTATAAGTAAACATCAGTTACCTCGTTTAATTTATGATGTTAGCCGCTTACAGGTCTTTGGCTTAGGTGAGTCAACGCTTCAAACCATGATAAATGAGCAGCTTCCTCTTTGGCCTGACCATATAGAACTTGGCTTTAGAGCAGGAAACCCACTACTCGAAGTAAAATTAACCATTCAGTCTGAACAAGGTCTAAAAGAAAAGGAGCACTGGACTGAACAATTATCTAGCCTGCTAGGTGACCACTTAATTGATGAAGTTGTAGGTGAGCCAATCTCCCTTGCTGAGCATGTTATTAAACAATTAGAAATAAAAAATAAAGTTGTTTCTACTGCAGAGTCTTGTACCGGAGGCCTGATTGCTAGCATGTTAACTCGTGTTAGTGGAAGCTCTAGTGGTTTTCATGCCGGCTTTGTAACCTATAGTAACGATATCAAAGAAAAAGTTATACATGTACCTGAAGAGGTTATTAGCCGCTTTGGTGCTGTAAGTGAAGAAACCGTTATAGCAATGGCAGAAGGTGCATTAGCCGTTTCACAGTCAGACCTAACGATCGCAGTAACAGGGATTGCTGGACCTACAGGTGGCAGTGAGCTTAAGCCTGTGGGGATGGTTTGGGTTGCTTGGGGAGCAAAAGAAGATCTTAAAACAGCCTGCTTATACATACCCTTAGAGAGAAGGAGTTTTCAACAGTATGTAGCAAGTATGATGCTTGATTTAATTAGGCGGGAACTAAAAAATAGCCAGGAAACACCACATTATATTGTTGAAAGGAAATTCTCAGCTAAACTTGAATAAATAAGAGTAAATTTTACTTTTTTATAATAGATGGGCGATTTAACGGATTACTAACAAAGAACAATCCCCTAATTCTATTAACTAATTGAGTTCGCTAAATCTTCCTTATTAAGGATAAACTTTGTTGGATAAAAGTTATATTACCAGCGTTAGATAATACAAAATAGACTATAGTAAGCAAAACACACCTAGCTTAATTAAAAAATCCACCAAGAAAGTTATCTCTAATAGGGAAAACTTTATATAAGACAATGGTGAACAAGTGACTCAAGTAAAATTAGTTGAAAATGCAAAACGGCATATAGACTTAAACTTGACGCCAATGAAAGGTGGGCCTCCTGTTACCGAAGAATCGGTATTCTCGCTCATTGAGAGTTCGCCTTACACAAACCATTTCGTCAATGAAATGAATATTAAAAGCGCTGTTGCTGAACTCAATGACATACTACTTCCCCTTCAAGAAGATCAAACTGGTAAAGAAATAACCTATCAAATACTTGAAAAAGTAGATGCTACTGTTGAAATAAGCTTGGCATCTGATGAGATGAGTGCATCTGCGACTATAATTTCGGCTCAAGGAGGTGAGCATGTCACTCCTAAATCAATTGTTATTGCGGCACAGGCTCAAGGTGTTAAAAAAGGTTTTTGTAAAGAAAATTTAATAACGTTAGCCGAATTAGCTGTAAACGCAGAGCCTAATACTAAAGTTTCTTACCAAATTGCAACTGGCTTAATTCCAATAAACGGCACTAATGCCAAAATAAAGCCTGTGGTTGAAAGCGCCCAAAGCAGAATTTTAAAGCCTAAAAAGCAAGATGACGGTAGTGTCGATATGCGTGATTTAGGGGATATAATTTGCGTCAAGATTGGTGATCCATTAGCTAAAAAAATCCCATTAACCCTGGGAGATGATGGTTTCACTGTTACGGCTAAAACGCTAAAAGCTACAGCAGGACATGATGTTCAGCTCGTCAGCGGTCAAGGAACCATTATTAGCCCAAACAACGCAAATGTATTGATATCAAAAATAATTGGTGTACCTAAGCTTATTAATAACGGCATGGAGGTTGATGAGGTCTATAAGATTAAGAACGTAGATGTTGCATCTGGGAATATTTCTTATACTGGTAGCGTCATTATTGACGGTGATGTTAATGAAGGGATGAGCGTAATTGCTAGTGGTGATATCACCATTGGGGGGGTCGTTGAGTCAGCCACTATCAAAGCGGGTGGCGATATCATTATAGCTGGTGGCATTATCGGTAAAAAGTATGATACCGAACAGTCTAGCTGTGATGATGTTGCTATGTCTGTAAAAATAAGTTCAAAAGGTAGTATATCCGCTAAACATTGTCAGTATGGGGAAATTACTGCTTTTAAAGATATTCTCATCGAAAAACAGTTAATGCATAGCTTAATTGATACTCAGGGTAAGCTTATTGTGGGTTTACCAGATAATCACAATGGCACTTTATTGGGAGGTTACCTTCGAGTAGGAGAGCTTGTTAGTGCTGGAGTTGTTGGCGCTACAGCAGGAAGTAAGACTATCTTTAATTTCGAGAGAAAAATCTTAGCAATTAAAGAAAGAGTAAAACTCATCGAGAGTAAAGTTGATATTGAGAATGAAAACAGTAATAAATTAAAAAATAAAATAAATACATTAAAAAAAT